>NZ_NQXW01000002.1:142981-241455 GCF_002287425.1 Megasphaera sp. ASD88
GTCAGCCTGTCGAAGACAGTCAGCGGATTGACGAGTCTCAGCACCGATGCGTTGGCAGTGACCAATAATGCAACCGTAAAAGGCACGTTAGGCGTTACGGGAGGTATCAGCGGCGGCAGCGTGACGGCTGGAACAGGACTGTTTTCTACGTCTGTGACGATTGGAAATACTGCGAGCGGTCTTAAACTTGCTGATGGGGAAATTACAGGATTAGTTACAAATAAAATTGACAGTGATACAGATGCCGTCAACGTAGAATATTTAGAAGACTACGTGAGCAAAAAAGGTACGGGCAAGACCTATACGGCCGGAAACGGCATCGCTATTGACGAAGCAGATAACAATAAGATTTCCATCAAGAAAGGCAACGGCATTGAATTTGACAGCAACGGCAACGTGACAGTGAAAGCGGCACAGGATGGAAACCTAGTTGTAGGTGCTAACGGCGTCAGCCTGTCGAAGACAGTCAGCGGATTGACGAGTCTCAGCACCGATGCGTTGGCAGTGACCAATAATGCAACCGTAAAAGGCACGTTAGGCGTTACGGGAGGTATCAGCGGCGGCAGCGTGACGGCTGAAACAGGACTGTTTTCTACGTCTGTGACGATTGGAAATACTGCGAGCGGTCTTAAACTTGCCGACGGAGAAATTACCGGATTAGCTACGAGCAAGATTAATGCTAATACGGATGCCGTTAACGTAGAGTATTTGAAAAAATATGTGAGCGAAAACGGCACAGGAAAAACTTATACGGCCGGAGATGGTATAGCTATTGATGGTTCGGATGTCATATCGGTGAAGAACGGAGACGGTATAGCTTTTGACAGCAACGGCAACGTAGAAGTGAAAGCGGCACAGGATGGAAACATCGTTGTCGATACTAACGGAGTCAGCCTGTCGAAGACGGTCAGCGGATTGACGAGCATTGGCACGGGCGCTCTGACGGCTACGGGGGACGTTACGGCGGCTAGCTTCAAAGTAGACGATAAAACCTATATTTCGAGTACGGGACTAAATGCAAACAGCCAGAGGATTACAAATGTGAAAGACGGCAATCTTGTTTCTGGTTCGAAAGATGCCGTAAATGCCGGACAGCTGTATGATGTGAAGCAGTCTATCAAGACTTATGTGGATGGCGACGGGATTACGATTGCCGGAGACGACAATAAAATATCCGTCAATACCGGCAAGGGATTAGAAATTGCCGACGATAAAGTACAGGTCAAAGTAAACGGCAGCAACCTGACGCTGGATGGAACAAACGGATTGGGTCTGTCTACAACCTTGACTGATCTTGAGAGCATAGAAACGGGCACACTGAATGCGACAGGAGCCGTCACAGCGGGAAGCTTTTCTACGACGAATGGTAGCGCCACTATCGGTAATATTATTATCAATGCAAATAACGGTGGAAAGATTACTGGTTTGACTGGCGGCGTTGTGAATGAAAATTCGACCGAGGCTATTAATGGAGGCCAGCTTTGGAAAGTTCAGCAAGACATCCAAGGTATTTCCGATTTGGCTGTAAGGTACAGAAGTAAAGATAAGCAAGCAGTCGATTTATCCTACAATAACGGTAATGGTACTACGATTACTAACGTAGCTGCTGGAGATATTAGTAGGGCAACTTCTATGGAAGCTGTTAATGGCGGACAGCTGTATGCTACCAATCAGATCGTCGGCGATGGCGACTATTCGTCTAATAATTTCTTGATAGATAGCACGGCTCCTGGCGGTATGGATTTAACGAAAGCTGCTAGTGCGTTGGATAAGGCTATTGGTAATAACCATTACACTGGAAGCGGCGTGTTAGAAACTAACACCACAGGACAAAATTATGACAGTATAACAGATGCTGTTTCAGCGCTAGATTTAAAAATTGGTAATCTTACCTTTGATGAACAAAATGTGTTAAAGGGTAAACAACCATCTGTAACAGCGGCACTCAGTACGCTAAATGGGGCTATTGGTTCATTAGATTTTAAGACCGGAATGAATTATATAGCTTCAGGTTCTGATTTGACCCAAGCTGCACGGACACTTGATACAACACTTTCAGCAGTAGCAAATGCAGTAGGTGTTCGTCCCAGTGCGGAGGGTGGTCTGTCGACTACTATTGATTGGGGAGATTCCAGTATTTCAGAGGGAGAAACTGTTGTAGGGGCGATTAAGAACATTGACGGCCGCGTTACGACCTTGGAAACAGCGGGCAACGCCCTTTCCACATTCTCCACGTCCAACATCAGCACCCTCAGCGCTCTCAGCAACATGGATATGAGCGCAGTCAATACGCTTTCGTCGTTGAGTGCTGACGACCTTGCGGCGATTTCTACGCTGTCCGAAGACGGCAGCGTTCCGGCAGCCAACAGCGATCCGAACAGCAGACCGGGCAGAGGGCCGAGCAGCGGTTCGGAAGATTCTTCGACCCACGACGGAAACACGCAGGTGATGGATCACAACTTGGCTGTAACGGGTAATGTCAGCGTCGGCGGCACGCTGGATGTGACGGGCAAGGCTACTTTCGGCAGCGACGTCAGCGTCGGCGGCAACCTGGACGTTCAGGGCGAAACAAACATGCACGGTACGCTCAACATGAACGACAATAAGATCACTGGCGTAAAAGACGGCGATATTTCCGCCGATTCGACGGACGCCGTGAACGGCAGCCAGCTGTGGCAGACCAATCAGCAGGTTGCGGCTAATACGGAAAACATCGGCATCTTAGGCAGCGCAGTCAACAAGCTGGGCGACCGCATCGAGCGTGTCGGCGCAGGGGCAGCGGCGTTGGCGGCCTTGCATCCGCTGGATTTCGATCCGGACAACAAGCTGGACTTCGCGGCGGGCTTTGGTAACTACCGCGGCGCGAGCGCAGTCGCTGTAGGCGCTTTCTATCGGCCCAGCGAAAACGTCATGTTCAGCGTCGGCGGCGCATTCGGCGGCGGCGAAGACATGGTGAACGCCGGCGTATCCTTCAAGGTCGGCGCAGGCTCGGGCAGCGCGACGACGTCGCGGACGGCTATGGCCAAGTCGCTCAAGTCCATGCAGGAAGTCGTGGCTTCCCAGGACGCCCAGCTGGCGCAGCAGCGCGAACAGATCGACAAGCTGACGGCGATGGTCGAGCTCCTCATGGAACAGAACGGCCAGGCGCAGCCGAAGGACGGCGACGCCCAGGCGGCACAGCCGCAGCAGTAAGACTTTTTGGACAGCCGCGACAGGCTGACCAAAGGCAAGAGAATACGGGTCGGGGGATGTCCTCCGGCCCGTTTTTTCTGGGCAAAAATAATTTCCAAAATATAAAAAGTTCATAAAATATAAGGAATATACCTGCGTAGTATTTAATCTTTTTGATATCCTGGCCTTTGTTTTGTATGTATGCTAAGAATTTCCTTCTGTTTCTTTCTATTTCTTTTCGGATTTTTGCAGAAATTCAGATTTTTAAGGAAATAAATATATTTCTTGATGTCCCATATACAGTAGAGGGGCGAGCAAGGAAGACGGCGCGCCTCACCGGAAGTATACCGTATCCTAAGAAAGGGAAAGGAGGAAGGACCGATGGCAGAACGTACGCCTGTTTCCAGCAAGCTGAAGCTGACCGTGTCGTATCAGGACGGCAGCGGCGCGCAGAAGACCCGTCAGGTCACGTTGGCTCATTTGAAGTCCGGCGCAGAGCCGGCCAATATCGTCGACGTCGTGACGGCTCTCGGCACGCTGCAGGACGACCCGTTTACGGCGATCCGCGAAGTGGTGGAACACGAGATTTCGGCCTAAGGGCCCGACCATACTAGGGAAAGGAGGTACCGGCTATGGCTGTGACGAAAACGAGAACGCTCCAGCTCGAATTTCTCGACGGGGGCGGCAACAGCGTCGTCTACTCCCTGAAGGACCCGAAAGAGGGTCTGGACAAGGCGACGGTCGAAGCGGCGGCCCGGACGATCGTCGAGAAGAAGGTCTTCGCGACGGCTGACGGCGACTTGGCGTCGCTGAAGCAGGGCCAGATCGTGACCCGCAGCGTCGAGACCATCGACGAGTAAAAAAACGCGCCGGGCGGCATGTCTCGGGCCCAGTGCCTGAGGCCGCCTGCCGGTGCATAGTATGTGAATAGATTGGAGGAGTTCGAAATGACCGAAGCGCTGCGGCCTTGGATTCGCGAGGCCCAAAATGGCAGCACCGAAGCTGTCGAATTTATTTTAGAGCAGTTTCACCCCCTCATCTGCAAGCATTCGCGGAAGAACCGCCACCACTACGACTCGATGGACGAGGCCCGTTCGACGGCTCATTTGGCGATTATCGACTGCATCCACGCCTTTGACCTGAACAGCGACGAGGACGCGCCGCGGGCCTTCAACCGCACGATTCAGAGCCGGTTTCGCCGGGAAAGCCGCCAGAACCAGGTGTACTGGGCGAGGGTGGAGAAGAACATCGTCGGTGAGGACGAGGCCACGGATTTGCCGCCTATTATTGACGAGCTGGCTCCGGACCCGCATCACTACATGGATTTCGTCGGCCTGCGGGACGCCCTGGAGCTGCACCTGAGCCGCCTCAGCGAACGGGAACGGCGGTTTTTGCATCTGCGCTACGCCGCCGATATGACGCTGGCAGCCATCGCCGCCCTGCACGGCTTGTCGGCCTCGCAGGTCTGCAAGGTCATCAAGGCGGCGGAACATAAATTAAAATCGGCCATGACGGCCCAGGAATACAAGGATATTTCGCCATGACAGCTGTGCCGGATGATGCGGGCTCGTGCGTCCGGCATCAGAGCGAACGTGGCGAAGACGGGGGAGCTGAGAGGCTCTTTTTTTGTGCCCGGAACAGGGGGAAGGTGCCGTTTTTGGCATAGCTGCGTTGTTGCCGAATCGTACATATGTTTAGTATGCTATAAGTAGAAGGCGGCGAGGCCGTGAAGCGAATCAAGGACTGGGAAGAGCTGACTATACAGGACAATTTCCTGTTTTTAAAGGTCATGCAGAATAAAAGGCTGTGCCAGCATCTGATCGAGAAAATACTGCAAATCAAGATCGTCGAGATTACGTACCCCGATACGGAAAAGAGCATCGACGTCCGCTGGGACAGCAAGAGCGTGCGCCTCGACGTATACGTCAAGGACGAAACGGGCCGGGTCTACGACATCGAAATGCAGTGCGAAAACGAGGCGAACAACGGCCTGGCTAAGCGGACGCGGTATTATCAGGGAATGATCGACATGGAGCTCTTGAATAAAGGCGACGTATATGATAACTTAAAGCCATCGTATATTATATTTATTTGTACCTTCGACGCCTTTGCCAAGGGCCGGCCCATGTATACCTTTCGGAACCGCTGCGTGGAAAAGGACGGGTTGGAGCTAGGGGACGAGGCGACGAAAATCTTCCTGAACAGCAAAGGCGACAGCGAGGCCTTGGACCCGGATGTACGGGCGTTTTTGAGATACGTAGACGGAAAGGCGGCGGAGGGGAGCTTTATGAAAGCCGTAGAAGACGAAGTCATGAGAGTGAAGGAGCACAAGGAAACGAGGCGAGAATATATGACGTACGCAATGGAAATTAAACGGCGCGAGTTGGCGAAGTTTAAAGAAGGCCGAGAAGAAGAGCGGTCGTCGATTATTTTGAACATGCTGAAAGACGGTGTTGCTAAAGAAATCATAGCAAAATATGTACGTGTTTCTGTGGAATATGTTACAGAGCTAGGAAAAAAGAATCACTTATTGTAATCTGAATAAGGCATCTGCGGGAGTGGACGCCTTATGTTGTGAGGCAGGGCCTCGTTTTTGCAAGGGAGACAGCGAGACGCTGGACCCGGATGTACGGGCGTTTTTGAGATACGTAGACGGAAAGGCGGCGGAGGGGAAGTTTATGAAAGCCGTAGAAGACGAAGTCATGAGGGTAAAGGAACACAAGGAAACGAGGCGAGAATATATGACGTTGGCGATGGAGTTAAAGAGACAAAGACAATTCGGCCGAGAAGAAGGCCGAGAAGAGGGGCGAGAAGAAGGGCGGCAAGAAGAACGGTTAAAAATGATACTAGCGATGCTGCGGAAGGGATTTTCCGTAGAGAGCATTGCAGAATGTGCGCAAACCTCAGTGGAATATATCCTGGAATTAGGGAAGAAGAATCATTTGTTGTGATTTAGGCAAGGTGCCTGCGGGAGTAGACGCCTTATGTTGTAAGATAGAATTTCGTTTTTGCACAGACGACAGCGAGGCCTTGGACCCGGATATACGGGCGTTCCTGCGGTACGTCGATGGAAAAGCGGCGGAAGGGGCGTTTGTGCAGGCCTTTTGTAAAAGCGACAGCGCGAAGGCTATGCAGGTGTTTTGCGGTACGTAGACGGCGAGGCGACGCAGCAATTGAGAGCCGTCTCAATGGCTCGGGAATGGGGCGATATTTCATCGGGACTATTGTGCCGGATGCTGAGGACACGTGCGGCTGGCATCCGTGGGAAGGTGACGGCGAAGGGCTGCGTGATTCTTTTCTCAGAGCATACGCCATACCCCAGCGCAGGACATACGAAACAGACCGAAGGACGAGGAACATGGGTCGTCTTTCGGTCTGTTTTTTTACTTTCATTGGTTTTGTATAAGTCTTATGGGATGCCCGGTATGTTGAGGGGAAATACGTGAGGACGGGCTGCGTCCGGCGTGTCCGGTACGTAGACCGTCAAAAACGACGGCAGCACTTCCAAATCGAGGGGGAAGGCCGGCCCTTCGTCGCCGTCCATATTGGTCGACAGGGGATGGTCGTCTACGATGGAGATCTTGGCCCGGGTCGTCGTTATGAGGGTCATGTATTCGCTGCTCAGGGGCGCGCCGGCGAGAAATTCCGGCACGAGCTTGAGCAGGTCCAAATAGGTAAAATCCTTGAATACGGCCAGCCAGATCTTGCCGTCGTCTACGCGGGCCTGGGGGGCGATGTTGCGGAAACTGCCGACGGAGCTGGTCAGCATGGCGACGAGCAGAGGCGAGCGGTAAATCATTTTGCCATCGTCCGTTTCGATTTTAAACAGCGACGTCTGGTGGTTCTGCAGGGCCTTGATGCCCGTGAGGAAATAGGCCAGCGGGCCGAGGCGGGTTTTCTGCTCGATGGAGACGTGGCCGACGGCTTCGGGCATGATGCCGGCGGCGATGGTGTTGACGAAATAGCAGTCGTTGGCCCGGGCGATGTCGACCTTCGTCGTCTTGCAGTGCTTGAGCATGGCGATGGCCGCTTCGGGGTGCAGGGGGATGCGCAGGGCCCGGGCCAGGTCGTTGACCGTCCCCAGGGGGATGAACCCGAAATTGATCGGGCGGTTGGCCTGGGCCAGGCCGTTGATCGTTTCGTTCAGCGTGCCGTCGCCGCCCATGGAAAATACGGCGTGGAATCCGGCCAGGGACGCTTCCTTCGCCCAGGCCGTGGCGTCGCCGGCTTTCTCCGTCTGTCTCAGCTCTACGGAATCAAACATAGTCTCCAGCTGCGCTTTCAGTGCGTCCTTATGATATTTGGCCCGTTCCCGGCCGGCTGTCGGGTTGATAATCAGCATACACCGTTCCAAAGTACATATCCCTCCATGCTGTTAAAATACGCCGTAGCTGTAGGCTGTAATAATGTACTATTATTATAGCCAGAAACGATTCGCAAGTGAAGACGGGAAGGGGGGATTTGTAAAAAAATTTTTACAGCAGACTCATCACGGCGACGGAAAAGGAGTTGACCTGCTGTTGTCGAACATAATACATAATATAGTAAAATAAAATATAGCAAAATAAACAAACATAGCAGGGGAGGAATGACAATGGATATACAATTTGACGCGGCCTGGTATCCCTACGCTTCGCGCCGGGAGGTCGTATACGGCCGCCGCGGCATGGTATGCACGTCTCAGACGCTGGCCGCCCAGGCGGGCCTCGATATGCTCAAGCAGGGAGGCAACGCCGTGGACGCCGCCTTGGCGACGGCAATCAGCTTAGTCGTCCTGGAGCCGACGAGCAACGGCCTGGGCAGCGATGCCTTTGCCCTCATCTGGACGAAAGGCAAGCTCCACGGCCTGAACGGCAGCGGCTGGTCGCCTCAGGGGCTGACGTGGGAGGACCTGCATGACAAAGGCTGCGCCGCCGTGCCGCACCGGGGCTGGACGCCGGTCATGGTGCCGGGCGCGCCGGCGGCGTGGGCTGAAATCCACGAGCAGTTCGGCAAGCTGCCCTTCGAGGCCCTCTTCGAGCCGGCTATCTACTATGCCGAGCACGGCTACGCCGTCATGCCGAACTTGGCGGCTATGCTGGCCGAAAGCTGGGAAAGCTTCGCGCCTTACCGGGAGGAGGAAGCCTTTTCCGGCCTGTTTTCTACCTTTTTCCCAGAGGGACGGCCTGCCAAGGCCGGGGAAATCCTGCGCCTGCCCGACCACGCCGCGTCGCTGCGCCTGCTCCGCGACACGCGCTGCCGGGCCCTGTACGACGGCGAGCTGGCCGAGGCCATCGACGCCTGGTCGCGCAAGACCGGCGGCTACATCAGCAAGGACGATTTGGCAGAATACAAGCCCCAATGGGTCGAGCCCATCCATACGAACTACCGGGGCTACGACGTGTGGGAGATTCCGCCTAATGGCCACGGTCTGGTCGTGCTGATGGCCATGAACATCGCCAAGGGCTTTGATTTTGCTGAGCGGGATACGGTCGAGTCCTTCCACCGGCAGATCGAAGCCATGAAGCTGGCCTTTACGGACGGCCGCCAGTACATCGCCGACCCTCGGTTCATGCAGACCGACGTGTCCTACTGGCTGTCCGACGAATACGCCGACATGCGCCGCAGCCTCATCGGCGAAGAAGCGGTGCTGCCGACGCCGACAGACGCCAATAACGGCGGCACGGTCTACCTGTGCGCCGCCGACGAAGAAGGCAATATGGTATCGTATATTCAGAGCAACTTCGACGGCTTCGGATCGGGCATCGTCATTCCCGGCCGGGGCATCGCCCTGAACGACCGGGGCAGCAATTTCAGCATGGACCGCAGCAGCGACAACTGCGTCGGCCCGCGCAAGAAATCGTACCATACGATCATCCCCGGCTTCCTGACCAAGGACGGGCAGCCCGTAGGCCCCTTTGGCGTCATGGGCGGCTTCATGCAGCCGCAGGGACAGGTGCAGGTCCTCATGAACACCATCGATTACCACCTCAACCCCCAGGCGGCCCTCGACGCGCCGCGCTGGCAGTGGGTCGGCGGCAAGCGCATCGAAGTAGAGCCGGCCGTTCCGTCTGAAATCGTAGAAGGCCTGCGGGCCAGGGGACACGACGTCGTCGTCAATCCCAACATCATTTCGTACGGACGGGGCCAGATCATCTGGAGAAATGACGAAGGCGTCCTCATGGGAGCGACAGAACCCCGGGCTGACGGCGTCGTCGCCGCCTGGTAAGGGACGGAGCCAGCGAGCCTGTCCCAGCCCTTTCGATGGGAAACAAGGCCTTGTTTGTACCGTTTTTCACAGACAAATTTTTTGCATGACAATAAAAAATTAGGCATAACATTTCTTTGGCAAGACTGACAGCATACGGCGCCTGCGTACGCTGTCAGTCTTTTTGTCATGTCCTGAAAGGACAAAATATACTATAAATGCATTACTTATGGCCTGTAATTGCGATTTTAGTATATGGCGAATATTTTTTGCAAAAGACATTGCAAAAATTTTATTGCGATGATAAAATCTTATCGAAATAAGAAAGGAGGGGACGACATGAGAAAATTAGAGACCTATATACCGTTAGTAGAATTTTTGGGAAAAGCCTTAGGGGAACATTGTGAAGTCGTATTACATGATGTGAGCGATCCGGAACATTCTATCGTGGCTATTGCGAATGGACATCTCAGCGGACGCAGTATCGGCGGCTCGCTGACCGATATGGTGCTGAAGCTTCTTCGCCAGGGCGACAAGGAACAAACGCAGTACGTCGTCAATTACCACGGCAAGGGAAGTACGGGTCATCTGTTTCGCTCATCTTCTTATTTTATCCGAGGCGACGAAGGCTCGATCATCGGCGTGCTGTGCCTCAACTACGACGTGCAGCCTTACATCACGGCCCGGGAGATCATCGATAAGGAAATCCTTAAAGGCCTGAAGCTGGAAGAATTCCTTCCGGCAAGCCACGAAGACGCCGTGCCTGCCGACGCCGTCGAGAATTTGTATAAAAACGCCGGCGACGCCATCGAGAGCATGATCGACAAGCGGCTGGCAGAGTATCCCGTAGAGCCGAAGCGCCTGTCTATGAAAGAACGCATTCAGGTCAGCCATGATTTGAATGAAGACGGCCTGTTCCTGCTCAAAGGCGGGATTTCAGCCCTCGCCGAGCGGCTGGAGGTGTCGGAGCCGACGGTATATCGGTATTTGCAGCGTATCCGCCGGGAAGAATAAGCGGACAAGCTGATTGAATTTTGGTTGATGTATCGGATTTGGAATAGGGGACGAAGCCGATATTCATTATATTTTTTGTCATATGTCATATAGTTATTTTGTAAAGGAGATGGATTTTTAATATGGCAGCAACGAAGTTGACTCACGCCCAGAAAGCTGGCATGACGGAAGCGGAATGGAAAGAAGCGATTAAGTTTGACGGCACCGACTGGGGCTGGGTCATTATGAGTATCGGCATGGCTATCGGCGCCGGTATCGTATTTCTCCCCGTACAGGTAGGTATCGCCGGGATTTGGATTTATTTATTGTCTTCTGTTATCGGCTATCCGGCCATGTATTTGTTCCAGAAATTATTTATTAATACCTTAGCGGCTGCGGAAAAAGCAGAAGACTATCCCAGCATTATCGCCGGCTATCTTGGCAAGAACTGGGGCTTTTTCCTCGGCGTATTGTATTTCATCATGCTGGTTATCTGGGTATTCGTATACTCTACGGCGATTACCAACGACAGCGCGTCCTTCCTCCATACCTTCGGCGTGACGGACACGGTCCTTTCGGATAACCCCTTCTATGGCTTGGCCATTATCTGCATCCTCGTAGCCCTGGCTTCCCGCGGTGAAAAGCTGCTCTTCAAGCTGTCTACGGGCATGGTTCTGACGAAAATCGGCGTTATCGCCATCCTGGGCGTCATCATGGTACAGCACTGGGATTTGGCCAACTTCGGCTCCTTCCCCGACTTTGAATACCTCATCAAGCAGACGATCATCATGCTGCCCTTTACGCTTACGTCTATCCTGTTCATCCAGAGTCTGAGCCCCATGGTTATTTCCTACCGGGCCCACAACAAGTCCATCGAAGTCGCCCGCTACAAGGCGATCCGCGCGATGAACATCGCCTTCGGCATCCTCTTCGTCGTCGTATTCTTCTATGCCATTTCCTTCAACCTCGCCATGGGTCACGACCAGGCCGTTGAAGCGTACTCCAAGAATATTTCCTCCCTGGCTATGGCCGCACAGGGCTTTGAAGGCAACTCCGTCCGCATCATGAGCCTGGTTCTGAACATCTTCGCCGTTATGACGGCATACTTCAGCGTATTCCTCGGCTTCCGCGAAGCCTGCCACGGCATCGCCCTCAACTGCCTGCGCCGCATGATGCCGGAAGAACGCATCAATAAGGGCGCTCTGAAATTCGGCATCCTCATCTTCGCCGTTCTCGTATCCTGGGGCGCTATCGTGCTCAACGCGCCGGTCCTCAGCTTTACGTCTATCTGCAGCCCCATCTTCGGCCTCGTCGGCTGCCTGATTCCGGCTTACTTAGTTTACAAAGTGCCGATGCTGCATCAGTTTAAGGATCTCAGTCTGAAGATCATCATCTTCACCGGCATCTTGTTAGTTATTTCTCCGTTCTTGGCATTTTCGTAAAAAGGAGCGCATGATAGTATGACAAACGCAAAATGGGAAAGAATGATTGAAATTATGAAGACGGACGTCGTTCCGGCAACGGGATGTACGGAGCCCGTATCGTTGGCCTTCGCTGCGGCTACGGCTGCCCGCGAACTGGGCGAACCGGTTCAGTCCATCGAAGCCCGCGTATCGGCGAACCTTATGAAAAACGGTATGGGCGTCATGGTGCCCGGTACAGGCCGTCCCGGCTTATATATCGCCGCAGCTGTCGGCGCCTTGGGCGGCGACCCGGAAAAGGGCCTGCAGGTCCTCAACGGCATTGCCGAAGACATCGTAGAAGCCGGCAAGCAAATGGTAGATACGGGTCTTGTTACGGTCGGCATTGCCCGCGAAGTTCCCAACGTCCTCTATTCGGAAGCCTTGGTCAAAGGCAAGGAACACACGGTCAAAGCCTGCATCGCCGACTCCCACACCAACGTCATCCGCATTGAAAAAGACGGCGAAGTCATTTTCAACGCAGAACAAGAAGAAGACAACAGCCTGGAAGAAAAGAACGCCTTCCTCAACGGCTTGTCGGTCAAAGAAATCATCGAATTTGCTGAAAACGTTCCCTTGGAACAGGTTGACTTCATGAAACAAGCCGAAGCCCTGAATGACGCCTTGTCCAAAGAAGGCCTGACGGGCAAATACGGCCTGGCCATCGGCTGCGCTCTCCAGCGCAAGCAGGAAAAAGGCCTCGTCGGCAAAGACCTGATGAACGAAGTCGTCATCCGTACGGTTGCTGCATCGGACGCCCGCATGGGCGGCGCTCCCCTGCCGGCCATGACCAACTCCGGCTCGGGCAACCAGGGCATTTCGGCGACGGAACCTGTCGTCGTCGTAGCGGACTACGTGAAAGCCAACGACGAAGACCGCCTCCGCGCCATGGTCTTGTCCCACATGATGGCCATTTACACCCATTCCTTCCTGCCGAAGCTGTCCGCCCTGTGCGCGACCCTGACGGCATCGATGGGCTCGGCGTCGGGTATGGCCTGGCTCCTCGACAGAGAACACGCTGAACAGACCATCAGCAACGCCATCTGCAGCATGACCGGCGACGCCATCGGCATGGTCTGCGACGGCGCGGCCAACAGCTGCTCCATGAAGGTCGTCACGGCCGTATCGTCGGCATACCGCTCCGTCATGCTGGCCCTCGACAACATCCGCGTCGGCGGCGACGACGGCCTTGTAGCCCACGACGTAGACGAATGCGTCCGCAACGTAGGCTGCCTGGCCTGCCAGGGCATGAAGGTGACGGACGACGAAATCCTCAACATCATGCTCCACAAAAACAAAGGCTGCTAATTTGGCAGAGTAACTGATACCTTACACCCTTCATAATACATAACAAAGAAACACGAGCTCGGGATATTTCCCGCTCGTGTTTTTTTTTGTTGTGCAACTTTCGGCTGCGAAATGGGACTATCGTACCTAAAACCTGCCGCGAGGCGGTTTACCGTAACTTCAGCGTGGATATATATGATATGATAAGAGCAAGTACAGCGAAAGGTCGGTTTTAGTTTGGGCGTAGAACTTGAAGTGTAAAATTAGGGAAAGGGAAGAAGGCGGGGCTGGGCAATAGCCGTGTATGGATTCATCAGAATGATGGAACCCTATGCTGTGGTAAGGGAGGGGGCAGAGACAGCGGCCTGAACGTCGATGATACGGCGGTGTCGCTTAGCCATGGAGATAACAGCGCATCTGTCGGAGCAGACGGAACGACGGTAACAGGCGATTTGAACGTGACCGGCGACTTGACTTTCAATGGTGATCGGCCTCACCTTCCGCGTCGGCGAAGGCGCGTCGGAAGCTCCGGCTGTACAGGATAATGAAACAAAACAGCAGATGGATGCGATGAAGCAGGAAATCGAAATGCTGAAGGCAGAACTCGAACAGTTGAAGAATAAAGATACGGAAGCGAACGATAAGAACTAACTCCGTGTGACAGGGAACCATCTCTTAGGATACTAACAACGCAAAAGCATCGGGTTCAGGTATGTATATGTATCTGAGCCCGATGCTTTTGTGCACTTCGCTGCTCGTTTTGTGTATTGCCGCTGCTATACAGGGGCGAACTTCGTCATCGTGCCTCCTCCTTTCCTTCGCAGGGCCGACGCCCCTTTTCTGCGTTGGTAGTTGCCCTTCAACATGAAATGGCGGCGTTTTCCATATACCCCCTGCATATTTGCAAAATACCCCCTATGCGTATATAAAATCGGCATACCTGCGGCGTAAACTAGATAAGCTCCCTCCCCGCCATGCTGCAAAGCGGAGAAGGAGCTTATCTGGTTTTGCTGTTCACTTATTGGTTCTCTTAAATTTATAGGAATAACGCATAAAAATTACCCTCCTCACTAGGGTGTCCAGTAAAGAGGGTACATATCATAGTCGCTAAACGTTGGCGGTATATTTCTACTTCCATTGTAGGGGCTATACCCATTTGTCGGTGTAATGCCTCATTTTTTATTTCACCTTTATTATATCGGGTATGGAAATCCTCGTCAAGGAAATTCGCTGCCTGCCTACGTCTCGACTGGCCGTCTTAAACAGGGACGACCTTATCGTATCAGGCGGGACAGGCAGGGTTCGAACTGGACGCCTTCGCGGTAGTCCGAGCCGGAGCGGTAGGTGTACTCGATGGCGCAGCTGACGAAATCCATGGCCTGCAGCACGGCTTCGTGGAGCGACGCGCCGTTCATCGTCGCGCCGGTCAGGACGCTGGCGAAGAGGTCGCCGGTGCCGCAGGTGCTGAAGGGGATGCGGGGCGTTGTGCTTTCGTCGAAGGTGGCCGTAGCCGCGTCGTAGCTGGCGACTTTGATTTCTTCGTTCGGAGCGGGCACGCTGGTGACGACGATTTTCTGCGGGCCCAGCTCGGCCAGTCCGCTGCATACTTCCCGGATGCGCTGGGTATTGGGAACTGTTTCGTCGAAGGACGTGCCCAGCAGCAGGCAGGCTTCCGTATAGTTCGGCGTGATGATAGTCGCGCGGCTGACGAGCTTTTTCATTTCCGTGATGATATCCGGCGTAAAGACGGGGTACAAGACGCCGTTGTCGGCCATGGCTGGGTCGACGACGATCAGCGTATCTTCGCTGGCGAAGCGGCGGATGGCGTCGGTTACGATGGCGATTTGGCCGGCGTCAGCCAGAAAGCCGCTGTAGATGGCGTCGTAGGAAAGGCCCAGCTCCTGCCATTTATCCATAAAGCCGTTCATATGGGGCGTAAAATCGGAAAAGGTGTAGTTTCCGTAGGTAAGGTTATTGCTGAACATGGCCGTCGGAAAGGGACATACCTGGATTCCCATGGCGGAAATGACGGGAATGGCGGCAGTCAGGGAACAGCGGCCGAAGGAACACATGTCGTGAATTGCAAGTACTCGTTTGGTTGCCATAAATATCGCGCCTCCTCGCGTAAACTGTACACCTATTTTACCGCATTATATAGCATGAGTAAATGAGACAGATGGCGGCGATTCTGTATTCTTCGCGGCCAATCTACTCGCGGCGTCTGTCCTATGGTATAATAACAGAAAATCTGTTGGCATGGAGATGGAGGAATTAGGATGGCCCAAGAGGAACGGGTAATTATGGGACTGAGCGTAAAAGCCATGGTATTTTTTGAAGGGCGGTTGCTGCTGCTGCAGAAAAACGACGCCGAAGGGCTCCACCATTGGGAATTTCCCGGCGGCGGACTGCACTTTACGGAGGATTTCGAAGCCGGCCTGCGCCGGGAGGTGCAGGAGGAAACGGGACTGACTGTGGATCTCGAAGCGCCTGTCGGCATTTGGAGCTACCAGAAGCGGGACGGCCAGTTTTTAAACGGCGTCATCTTTTCGGCTTTGGCCGACAGCGGCGACGTCGTCTTGTCGGACGAGCACCTGGCGTATCGCTGGGTGTCGCCGGAAGAGTTTCATACCTACCGGATTCACGGCTCCCTGCGGCGGTCCCTGCGGCAGATGAAGGGCTTTGCCTACGAGCGGAGCTATGAGCTGCTGCGCGATTTTTTAGCGATAGATTGAGGATATGAAAATGGATATACAGAGACAGGAACGGGCTCCCTTTGTCGAGGCGCTGGAAGCCTACTGCCGGCTGGGCATGACGCCCTTTCACACACCGGGGCACAAGGGCGGGCGGAGCAGCTCAACCTATCAGCGCGGCCTGTTCGGCGACGCCCTGCGCCGCGATTTGGGGCTGATGTACGCGCTGGACGATTTGTTCCAGCCCGAAGGGCCGCTGAAGGAGGCCATGGAGCTGGCGGCGGACCTATACGGTGCGGGACGGACCTTCTTTTCCGTCAACGGCACGACGGCCTGCATCGAAGCCATGATACTGGCTGTCTGCCGACGCGGCGATTATATCATCATTCCGCGGGAGGCTCACCGGTCGGTCATGGGCGGCCTCATACTGAGCGGCGCCATACCGGTGTACATGGAGAGCCGCTTTGCAGAAAAAGAGCAAATTTCTTTGGGACCCGACTTGGAAAGCTTGCAGGCCGCCATTGCCGCCTGTCCGCAGGCCAAGGCCGTCTTGTTCACCTACCCGACGTACGACGGCGTTGCCGGAAATCTGGAGGAAATGGCCCGCTATGCCCATGAACAGGGGATGTTCGTCCTCGTCGACGAAGCCCACGGGGCTCACTTGCCCTTTTGCGATGATTTGCCGAAGGATGCCTTATCCTGCGGCGCCGACTGCACGGCTCAGAGCACCCATAAGCTGACGGGCTCCCTGACGCAGACGTCTATGCTCCACTGCCGCCGTGCCTTTCCCCTGACGGATAAGGTTGCCGCGGCCATGGCCCTCGTCCAGTCCACGAGCCCCCATTACTGGTTTTTGGCCTCCCTGGACAGCGCCCGCCGGCAGCTGGCCCTCCATGGGACGGAACTCATCGGGCAGGCGGTGTCACTGGCCCGCAAGGTGCGTTCGGAACTCAACGGCATAGACGGCCTGTATTCCTTCGGGACAGAAATCACCGCCTACGACGCCGTCGGGGCCTTCGACGAGACGAAGGTGACTATCGATTTCTCCGGCCTGGGGATGGACGGCAGGCAGGCTGAAAAACTGTTGCGGCAGGAGGGCGTCGAGGCGGAGCTGACGGCAGGGAATCACGTGCTGGCCCTTATCACGATGGGCGACGACGAAGAGACGGCCCGGACGCTGTGCCGGGCGTGCCGCCGCGTCGCCGAAGGACAAGCGGGACGGACGGCAGGAACCAGTCATCGGATGGCGGAGCTGCCCCTGCCGGTCCCCCGCGTCGTCGTGCCGCCCCAGGAGGCCTGGAATGCCGAGACGGAGGCCGTGCCCTTTGCCGAGTCTTTGGGACGCGTCGCCGCCGAGACGGTGACCTTCTATCCGCCGGGCATTCCCGCCGTTGGACTGGGAGAAGAAATTACGGACGACGTCATGATATATATAAAGGAAAAATTAGCGCGAGGCTACAGCCCCAACGGCCCGGCCGACGGGATCCTCGGCACGATTCGCGTGATCAAAGAAGGATAATAGATATGAGAGGAAAATTGATTATCATCGAAGGCGGCGACGGCAGCGGCAAGGCGACGCAGACGGCTATGCTCGTCGAGCGGCTGGCGGCGGAAGGCCGGCCGGTGCGGTCCGTCAGCTTTCCCGATTACGACAGTGATTCCAGCGCCCTGGTCAAGATGTACCTGCGCGGCGACTTCGGCGGCGACGCCGACGGGGTCAACCCCTATGCGGCGTCGGCCTTTTACGCCGTCGACCGCTTCGCGTCGTATCAGACGCAGTGGAAATCGTTTCTGCAGGACGGCGGCATCGTCGTCGCCGACCGCTATACGACGAGCAACATGCTGTATCAGATGATTAAAATAGACGACGCGGCGGCGCAGGAGGCCTACCTGGACTGGCTGTGGGATTTCGAGTTCGGTAAGCTGGGCCTGCCCGAGCCGGACATGGTCGTCCTCCTGGACGTGCCCCTGGCGGTGACGGAACGGCTCATGGCCGGCCGGACGGGAAAGACCGGCGGCCGCACGGGCGACATTCATGAGAAAAACGAAGGCTTTCTGCGGAAATGCCACGACGCCTACGACATGCTGGCGAAGCGGTACGGCTGGCAGCGCATTGCCTGCGCCGACGGCCTTGCGATGCGCACGCCTGAGGCGATTTGCGACGACGTGTACGAGGCCGTCCGGGCCTTGTGGAAATAAGGGCCGGAAACGGCTGAATTTGGCGGTGAACCTAGACTTTACCGCCATTTTTTTTTATAATAAATTAGTTAAGATGATTTTTCCGGCGACAGGAGGAGGCCATGTACGAGCTGTATTTTCAGGATATTATCGGCCACGGCGCCATCAAGGAGCGGCTGATCCGCCTGATGGAAAAGGACCGCCTGCCTCACGCCATGATTTTTGCCGGTCCGTCCGGCGTCGGCAAGACGATGATGGCCTTTGCCGTCGCGTCGGCCCTGGCCGGCCGCCGTGTCTTTGCCGGTCAGGATATGAAGGGAGACGGGCCCTTTGCGGCCGACGGAGACGAGGCCTATTACGTAGCGCCGCAGGGCGCGATGCTGAAGGTGGACCAGTTCCGCCAGCTCCAGAGCCGCTTGATACTGCAGGGACGGGCCGGTCATATGCGGGTCTGCATCATCGACCACGTAGAGACGATGAACGCCGAGTTTGCCAACCGCATGCTGAAAATATTGGAAGAACCACCGCAGGGCGTCTGCTTCATCCTCGTGACGGACCAGCCGTCTCTGCTGCTGCCGACGATCGTGTCCCGCTGCGCCGAGATCGCCTTCGAGCCCGTCGGCGACGCGGAGCTGACGGAAGGGCTCCTTCGCCTGCGCGGCGGCCGGCCTGCCGACTACGAGCAGGCCGTGGCCTGGGGCGGCGGCATCGTCCAGTCCGTCCTGGCCCATCTGGACGGCGGCGGGGGTGAGGAGGCGGCGCGGGCCCTGGAATTTCTCCGCATCGCGGCGACGCACCGCTGCCCCTACGCCAAGTGGCTGTCCGTCTGCGCCGATATGACCGAAACGGAAACGATAGAAACGCTGCGTTGGGCCGGCATGTTCCTGCGGGATATGGCTGTGCTGCGCAGCGGCGCCGAGCCGTCCTTGCTGCGGCTGAAACGGCATACCGAAGACATGATGAAGCTCATGACCTATTGGACGGACGAAGCCATATTCGCCATGCTGCGGGCCTTCGACGAAGGCATGGAAGCGGCGGGCCGCCACGTCAATACGCGCCTTGTATGGGATTACGTCTGTATACAGTGCATACAGGCCAAAGGAGGTATTTAGTTGATAGTAGTAGGTATACGATTTAAACCTGCTGGTAAGATATATTATTTCGATCCGACGGGCATCCCCCTGGATTTGGAAGACGGCGTCATCGTCGAGACGGCCCGGGGCATGGAATACGGCTCCGTCGTCATCGCCCCGCGCAGCGTCGACTCGGCCGAGGTGGTGCAGCCCTTGAAGCCGATCATCCGGAAGGCCACGGCCAAGGACCTGCGCCAGGTAGAACGCAACAAAGAGCGGGAAAAGAAAGCCTTCGGCATCTGCCAGGAAAAAATTGCCAAGCATAAGCTGCCCATGAAGCTCATCGACGTGGACTACACCTTCGACATGGGCAAGATCATATTCTTTTTTACGGCCGACGGGCGCATCGACTTCCGCGAGCTGGTCCGCGATTTGGCCGCCGTGTTCCGCACCCGCATCGAGCTGCGCCAGATAGGCCTGCGCGACGAAGCGAAGATGGTCGGCGGCATCGGCTGCTGCGGCCGGCCCCTGTGCTGCGCCACCTTCCTGGGCGATTTCAAGCCCGTGTCGATCCGCATGGCCAAGAGCCAGGGCATGAGCCTGAACCCGACGAAGATTTCCGGTATCTGCGGCCGCCTCATGTGCTGCCTGCGCTATGAAAACTCCCTTTACACGTCGGGCGAGCTGAAATGCGCAAGCTGCCAGCAGAAAGCGGAGCAGCAGAAGCCGCCGGCCGTAGGCCGCAAGGTCATTACCGACGAAGGGACGGGCACGGTCCTGCGGGTCCACATGAAGGACCACACCGTCAAGGTACAGCTGGAAAACGGCCATACCATCAACGTGTCCTGGTCCGACGTAGCGGAAGTGGAACATGACTGATATACTGCGGCCCCACGAGCGCCTCGACGACCTCGTATTGGACGGCATGAAGCTCATCCAGCGGGATGACCAATTCTGCTTTTCCATCGATACGGTGCTCCTGGCCCATTTCGGTCCGGTCCTGCGCGGCCCGGCCCTGGACCTGGGGACGGGGACGGCGGCCATTCCCCTCATCCTGACGGCCCGCGGGGCGACGGACGTGACGGGCGTAGAGCTCAATCCGGTCATGGCCGACATCGCCCGCCGCAACGCGGCCCTCAACGGGCGGGACGACAGGATACGCATCGTCGAAGGCGACTACCGCCGCATTAAGGAATGGTCGCCCAGCGGCTATTACAGCGTCGTCTACGCCAATCCGCCGTACCGGGAAAAGAGCCGCGGCGCCTACAGCGAGGCTGACGGCATCCGCCGGGCCCGCCACGAAGAGACGGCTACCCTGGACGACGTGATGGAAGCCGTCAAATACGCCTTGAAATACCGGGGGCGGTTCCGCATGGTCCACATTACGGAACGGCTGACGGACATACTGGAATCCATGCGCCGCCACGACGTAGAGCCTAAGGTGCTGCAGATGATTCACGGCCGGCCCGACAAGAAGGCCAAGCTCTTTCTCGTCGAAGGCGTCCGCGGCGGCAGCGCCGGCTTAGAAATATGGCCGCCCCTCATCGTCCACGAAGCAGACGGCTCGTACAGCCGGGCCGTATTGGATATGTACGGAAAGGAATAGGGGAAAGGAGATACGATGGCTGAAGTTTTTCAAAAGGGAACGCTCTATTTGTGCGCGACGCCCATAGGAAATTTGGAAGATATTACGTACCGCGTCGTCCGCTGCCTGCGCGAGGCCGACGTCGTCGCCGCCGAAGACACGCGCCATACGAAGCAGCTTCTGGCGGCCTACGGTATCGATACGCCCCTGACGAGCTATCATGAGCATAACAAGGCTGAAAAGGGGCCCCAGCTCATCGACCTGCTCCGCCAGGGGCAGATGGTGGCCCTGGTCAGCGACGCCGGCATGCCGGCCATCTGCGACCCCGGCAGCGACCTCGTGCGGCTGGCTATCGAGGCCGATATCCCCATCGTGCCCCTGCCCGGGGCCAACGCCGGCCTGACGGGCCTCATCGCGTCGGGCATGGACACGACGCAGTTTACCTTTATCGGCTTTCTGCCCAAGACGCAGAAGCATCGCCGGCCTGTGCTGGAGCGCGTGAAGAGCTACGGCGGGACGCTCATCTTTTACGAAGCGCCCCATCGCATCCAGACGGTGCTCCGGGAGCTCATCGACGTCCTGGGAGACCGGCAGGCCGTCATCTGCCGGGAACTGACTAAACGGTACGAACAATATATGCGCGGCCCCCTGAGCCAGGTGACGCAGGAGCTGGCCGAACAGGGCGCGCGCGGAGAATTTGTCATTCTCGTCGCCGGGGCGGCCGATTCGGAAGATACGCCTGCCGGCGACGGCGATTACGCCGCCCAGGTCCGGAAGCTCATGGATCAGGGCGTCGATAAAAAAGAAGCTGTCCGCATCGTAGCCAAGCGCTGCGGCGCGCCGAAACGCAGCGTCTATCAGGCTGCGCTCACGTTATCATAAGCCGGCTCATTTGCCGGCATAGGAGGAAAAGAACTCATGGCTGAAAAGAAGACCTATTACATTACGACTCCCATCTACTACCCCAGCGCCAAGCTGCACATCGGGCATACGTACTGCACGACCATCGCCGACTCGCTGGCCCGTTTTCACCGCCTCCGCGGCGACGACGTCTTTTTCCTGACCGGCTCGGACGAACACGGCCAGAAAATCCAGCGTGCCGCCGAAGCCAAAGGCGTCAAACCTATCGAATACGTCGACGAAATCGTCGCCCTCTTCCAGCAGCTCTGGAAGAAGCTCAACATTTCCAACGACGACTTCATCCGCACGACGGAAGAACGGCACGAAAAGGTCGTACAGAAGCTCATGCAGATTTCCTACGACAACGGCGACATCTACAAGGGCGAATACGCTGGCTGGTACTGCACGCCCTGCGAATCCTTCTGGCCGGAAAACAAGCTGCCAGAAGGACAGCACATCTGCCCGGACTGCGGCCGTCCCCTTGAGCTGGTCAAGGAAGAAGCCTACTTCCTGAAAATGAATAAATACGCCGACCGCTGGCTGAAATTCATCGAAGAAAATCCCGATTTCATCCAGCCCGAATCGCGGCGCAACGAAATGATCGCCTTCGTCAAGAGCGGCCTCGAAGACCTGTGCGTATCCCGCACGTCCTTCGACTGGGGCATCAAGGTACCCTGGGACCCGAAGCACGTCGTATACGTCTGGTTCGACGCCCTGGCAAACTACCTGACGGCGGCGGGCTACATCGACGACCCGGAAAAATTTGAAAAATTCTGGCCGGCCAACCTGCACCTCGTCGGCAAGGAAATCGTCCGCTTCCATACGATCATCTGGCCGATCATGCTCATGAGCTGCGGCCTGCCCCTGCCGAAGAAGGTCTTTGGCCACGGCTGGCTCATCGTCGACGGCACGAAGATGAGCAAATCTTTGGGCAACGTCGTCGACCCCATTCCCCTCATCGAACGGTACGGGGCCGACGCCCTGCGCTACTACCTGCTCAAGGAAGTGCGCCTCGGTCAGGACGGCAATTTCTCCCTGCCGTCGTTCATCAACCGCATCAATTCCGATCTGGCCAACGACCTGGGCAACCTCCTGCAGCGCACCCTGGCCATGGTTGAAAAATACGAAGGCGGCGTCGCCGCCGGCCCGACGGTCAAAGAACCTGTCGACGACGAACTGGCAGCCTGCGCCGTCGAAACGGCCAAGCAGTTTGAAGCCCTCATGGACGACATGAAGATCAACGACGCCATCAACGACGTCTGGGGCCTCATCCGCCGCAGCAATAAATACATCGACGAAACGACGCCGTGGGTCCTGGCCAAAGACGAAGCCAAGGCCGAACGCCTCCAGACCGTCTTGTACAACCTCCTCGAATCGCTGCGGGTCATCGCCCTCCTCGTCAGCCCCTTCATCCCTGTCAGCGCCGCCGACATGTGGAAACAGCTCGGCCTGGCTGACTTCGACAAGGCCCTCCTTTCCGACGGCCAGACCTGGGGCGGCTATCCGGCCGGTACGAAGGTCTGCAAGGGCAATGCCCTCTTCCCGCGGTACGACTTGAAGGAAGAAATCGCTGAAGACGAAGCGGCCAAGAAGGCGGCCCAGGCCTGCCCGGCAGCGCAGGAACCGACGAAGCCGGAAATCTCCATCGACGATTTCGGCGCCGTAGATCTGCGCGTCGGCAAGGTCGTCGCCTGCGATAAGATTCCCAAGGCGAAAAAACTCCTGAAGCTGCAGATCGACCTCGGCACGGAAACGCGCCAAGTCGTCAGCGGCATTTCCCAATACTACGAACCGCAGGACCTCGTCGGCAAGAGCGTCGTCGTCGTGACGAACTTGAAGCCCGTGAAGCTGTGCGGCGTCGAATCGAAGGGCATGATTTTGGCAGCCTCCGACGGCAACGGCAACCTGCAGGTCGTCTTCGCCGACGGCATGGCGCCGGGAAGCCGGGTGCGCTGATGCTGTTCGATACGCACTGCCACATTACGTCGGGCTCGTATACCAAAGACCGGGAAGACGTGATCCAGCGGGCCTTTGACGCCGGCATGAAATATATGATGTGCCCCGGTACGGACGTGCCGTCGTCTGCGGCGGCCGTCGCCCTGAGCCATCAGTACAAGGAAGTCTACGCCGCCGTTGGCATCCATCCCGAAGACGCGGCGTCGGCGACTCCCGAAGGCTTCGAGCAGATTCGCCAGTGGCTCAAGACGGAGCCGAAGGTCGTGGCTATTGGCGAAGTCGGCCTCGATTATTACTGGCCCGAGCCGTCCCATGAAATCCAGCAGGAAGTATTTATCGAGCAGATCAAGATGGCCCTCGAATTCGACATGCCCCTGGATATTCATGACCGGGAAGCCCACGGCGACACGATGGACCTCCTGCGCAAATACGGCAAGGGGACGCGAGGCGTCTTCCACTGCTATTCGGGGAGCCTCGAAATGGCCGAGGAGCTCATCAAGATGGGCTATTACATCGGCTTTACAGGTACTATGGTCTTCCCGAAGTCGACGAAGCTCAAGCGCATCGCCGCCGAACTGCCCATCGACCGCATCCTCATCGAAACGGACTGCCCGTACCTTACGCCGCCGCCGTACCGGGGCAAGCGGAACGAACCGGCCTACGTCCAGTACGTAGCCGACGAAATCGCCCGCCTGCGGGGCATGACGACGGAAGAAGTACGGCAGATTACCCTGGAAAACGGCAAGCGCATCTTCGGCATTACCGGTGACGAAGGATGACGCGGCCGAAGATCAGGCTGACGCTCATCGATAAGAAAGGCCCCTGCGGATGCCATCGGGGCCACCGCGTCGGCGATACCTTTGACTACGATGCGGAGCGGGGCAAGCTCTGCCCCATGGCGATGCACGTCGCCTTTCCCTACGTCGATATCCTGCGCTACGGCGGCGCCATTCCGGGACAGCCCGAGGGCACGGCTGTGTTCTGCTGTCCCGACGCCGACGTCATCAACGTATTCAAAGCGGAAATCGTAACGGAATAACAACGAAGCAGCAGGCCGGTCCCGCGGGGTAGCCTGCTGCTTGCTATATCCTGTGATATTATTTGCTGCGAAGGAGCGAATCGGCATGATCCAACAGCTGTACCACAACCCCGACATCTACCAGATTCACGTAGATTTGCCGGACAATCCCCTGAAATACCTGAACTCGTACGTCGTCAAGGGGCCGACGCGCCACCTGGTCATCGACACGGGGTTCAACAGGCCCGAATGCCAGGCCGCCTTGTGCGGCGGCCTGCGCGAGCTGGACGTCGACCTGAGCCGGACAGACTTGTTTCTGACCCACCTCCACGGCGACCACAGCGGCCTTGTCGGCCTGTTTACCGCCGCCGGCTGCCCCGTGTACATGAACGAAATCGACTACACCTATCTGTGCGACGAATACGCCGGCCAGGCCTGGCAGTTCATCGAAGACACGTACATGAAGGAAGGCATGCCGCCGGAGGACATCAAGAGCCAGTTCACCAATCAGGCCCGCCGCTACTCGCCGCGCATCGATTTCCCCATCCATGCCGTAGCCGACGGCGACGTCGTGCGCCTGGCCGACATCGACTTTCACATCATTCACACGCCGGGACACACGAAGGGCATCTGCTGCCTCTACCTGCCGGAGCAGGAAATCTTCTTCACCAGCGACCACATCCTCTTCGACATTACGCCGAACATCCAGGTGTGGCCCAACATGAGCGATTCCCTGGATCATTATCTGGAAAGCCTGGAAAAGGTGCGGAGCCTGCCGGTCAAGCTGGCCCTGCCGGGACACCGCAAGGGGAATACGTCCATCGTCGGGCGCATCGACGAAATCAAGGAACATCACCGCCGCCGCCTGAACGAGGTCCTGTCCATCGCCGCCGCCCGGCCGGGCTCGACGGCCTACGACATCGCCCCTCATATGACCTGGTCCATGCGCGGCAAGAAGTGGCATGAATTCCCGCCGACGCAGAAATGGTTCGCCATGGGCGAGACCCTGGCCCACATCGAATACCTGCTCCATCACGGCCAGCTGCGCCGGGAAGAGCAGGGCGGATTGTTCCGCTATTATCCCGTATAAGGGAATGCAAAAAGACTCGTACTGCACGGAAGCGTACGAGTCTTTTTATGAAGAGGGGACACTTATTTTGCAATCAAGTTCAGGGCTTGTTCCAGGTCGGCGATGATGTCTTCTGCATTTTCCAGCCCTACAGACAGGCGGACCAGCCCTTCGCTGATGCCGGCCATTTTTAATTCGTCCGGCGTGTAGGTCGAATGGGTCATGGACGCGGCGTGTTCGATGAGGGTTTCGGCGTCGCCTAAGGACACGGCCAGCTTGCAGAGCTTGACGTTGTCCATGACGACGGCTCCTTCGGCCTTGCCGCCCTTGAGCTCAAAGGAAATCATGCCGCCGGGCAGGGACATCTGCTTCTTAGCCAGGTCGTACTGAGGGAAGCTCTTGAGGCCGGGATAGCTGACGGAGGCTACGGCCGGGTGGCCTTCCAGGAATTCTGCTACCTTCATGGCGTTGGCGCAGTGCCGTTCCATGCGGATTTCCAGCGTTTTCAGGCCGCGGGCGATGAGGAAGGCGTCGAAGGGGCTCAGGACGGAGCCCGTCATATCCTTAATGCCGAAGAGGCGGACCTGGTCGATGTAGTCCTTGCGGCCGCAGACGAAGCCGGCGATGACGTCGCCGTGGCCGTTCAGGTACTTCGTCGCCGAGTGGACGACGATATCGGCGCCCAATTCGACGGGCCGCTGGATGTAAGGCGTACAGAAGGTGTTGTCGACGACGACCTGGCAGCCCTCGATTTGGTGGGCCATGGCGCTGATGCTTTCAATGTCCATGATCTTCAGCGTCGGATTGGCCGGCGTTTCCAGGTAGACGGCCTTCGTGTCAGGGCGCAGGGCCTTCTGCACGGCGTCCAGATCGGTCATGTCGACGAAGGTCACGTCGACGCCGTAGCGGGTCAGGCCGTGGTTCATGAGGGCGAAGGTGCAGCCGTACAGCGTTTCGCTGGCTACGAGGTGGCCGCCCTGCTCCAGAAGGGTCCACAGGGCCGAGGAAATAGCGCCCATGCCCGAGCCAGCGGACACGCAGGCTTCCGTGCCTTCCAGCAGGGCGATTTTTTCTTCGGCGACGGCGCAGGTCGGGTTTCCCAGGCGGCTGTAAATGTAGCCGTCCTCCTGCAGGGCGAAGCGGCTGCCGCCCTGGGCGGCCGAGTCGAACACGAAGGTCGACGTCTGATAGATCGGGGCGGATAAGGCTCCGAACGTATTGGGCGCGGCTCCGCCGTGAATGGCCCGCGTGGCAAATCCTAAATTCATCAATTCCTCTCGTTTCATAAGTACCAGCCTCCTTGTCATACTATCGGCATGTATATAAATCCGAATGGCGAGGGCTTATCGGGCCCTCTTGCTATCTCAAAGTATATCAGCTATACTTTGACTTGAATAATATCGGGTAATGCCAATAAACCATAGATAAAAACTATGGAATAACGAGGAGGCGACAAGATATGACGCTGCAGCAGCTTAGGTACATCGTAGAGGTGTATAAGTGCGGGTCCATTACGGAGGCGGCTCACCGGCTGTTTATTGCCCAGCCGAGTCTGAGCAAGGCCATTAAGGACGTAGAGGACGAATTTCACATTACGATTTTGAAGCGCGGCCGCCACGGCGCGTCGTTTACGGAGGACGGCATGAAATTTCTCCAGTTTGCCCACCGGGTCCTGGACGCGTCCGACGACATCTACGAGTATTTCTCCCAGGACCAGCCCAAGGAAAAGGATATCTATCTGTCTGTATCGTCGCAGCACTACATGTTCCCCGTCGACGCGCTGATACGGTTTATGCAGCGGAAGGCCGGCGCGGCGGGCTACGTCGCGCGCATTCGGGAGGTCAAGACGCTGCAGGTCGTACAGGACGTCCTCGTGCAGGACAGCCAGATCGGGATTTTATATGTGTCCGACCTCATTGCCTCGTATATGCACCGGCTGTTTGAGAAAAACAACTTGGAGTTTATCCCCTTTTATAAATTCCCGCCCTACGTCTATCTCAGCAAGCGTCATCCCCTGGCGGGGCAGAAATCGCTGACCGTGCAGAAGCTGGCCCGCTATCCCTATGTGCGGTATGAGCAGGGAGGCGATCCCTATCAGTTTTCCGAAGAATTCGTCATACCGGAAATCTGCTCCCAAAAGGTCGTCTACGTGACGGACCGCTCGACCATGTTCAGCATCTTGTCCCATACGGACGCCTACAATCTGGGCACGGGATGCCTGATTCCTTCCGTTGCCAGCGACGACATTACGGCCATTCCCCTCAAGGGGGAATTCGGCGGCATGACTATCGGCTGGATACAGCTCAAGAACATGTCCCTCAGCGCGGAAATGGAAGAATACATCCGCCTCCTGCGGGAATCGCTGTGCCAGGTAGCCCATGTCAGGACATAGGATATATCCTTGGATGGATTTCCTATCCATATAAAATATCTATGGAATACTGTTACGGATATATATTTTTTGTTTGCCGCCGTTCATGGTATCATGAAGGAAAAATACATATGCCGCGGACGTATGTATATCTTGCGTGAAGAGTTTGATTATTTTTATACAGGAAGGAGCGAATACATGGATATTAAGGAAGAAATCAAAACGGGGAAAAAGCTGCTTCGCCAATCCGCCGTCGAGCCGAGCGGAAAGGCACTGATTCCCTTCGCCATCTTTGTCATCGTGTATTTAGGATGCGGTGTCATCTTGGAATATCAAGGGGCGGAAATGGCCTTTTATCAGTTCCCGGCGCCGCTGGCGGCGATTATCGGCGTCATGGCCGCCTTCGTCTTGCTGACGGGGAGCTTTGACGAGAAGTTTGAGACCTTCGTCCGGGGCTGCGGCGATTCGAACATCCTCATCATGTGCATTATCTACCTGCTGGCCGGGGGCTTTGCCGCCGTGTGCGGCGCCAGCGGCTGTCTGGACTCGACGGTCAACCTGGGGTTGACCTATATTCCGGCAGAATACCTGGCTGCAGGGATTTTCATCATTTCCGGCTTCATCGCGACGGCTACAGGCACGTCCTGCGGCAGCGCCGCTGCCGTCGGGCCCATCGCCATTGCCGTCGCCGACAAGGCGGGCATTTCCCTGCCCTTTATCATGGGCTGCGTCATCGGTGGCATCATGCTGGGCGACAACTTATCTATCATTTCCGACACGACCATCGCGTCGACACGGACCCAGGGCTGCGAAATGAAGGACAAATTCAAGCTGAATTTCTGGCTGACCTTGGCGCCGGCAGTCATTACGGTCATCTTGCTCATCGCCTTTGGCGAATCGGGAGCCGGTGCGACGTCGGGGCCTTACGAATTCGACTGGATCAAGGTCTTGCCGTATATCGCCGTGCTGGTGACGGCCGTCATGGGCGTGAACGTGTTCGTCGTCCTCGTAGGCGGCATTTTCCTGGCCGGAGCCATCGGCCTGTGGTACGGCGCACTGGCTCCCTTGTCCTTCGCCCAGGCCATTTATAAGGGCTTCCTCAGCATGAGCGACATTTTCCTCCTGTCCTTATTTACCGGCGGCTTGGCGGAAATGGTCAGCCGTGCCGGCGGCATCGCCTTCCTGCTGGACCGGGTGCAGCGCTTTATCCACGGGAAGAATTCGGCCGAGCTGGGGATTTCGGCCCTCGTGTCCATTACGGACATCGCCCTGGCCAACAATACCGTGGCCATCATCATCAACGGCGAAGTCGCCAAGGGAATCTGCTATACCTTCCACGTCGACCCGCGCCGCAGCGCCGCCCTGCTCAGCACCTTTTCCTCCATCTTCCAGGGCCTCATCCCCTACGGCGCCCAGATGCTTATTGTGACCAGCTTCGCCGCCGGCAGAGTTTCGCCGCTGGAAGTCATTCCCTACGCCTGGTTCATTTACCTCTTAGCCATTTCAGCTATCGTTTCGGTTTTCATTCCCTTTTCTGACGGCTTTATCAAGAAAGACCCATGGAACTTTGAAACGGGGAAGCCGCAGAGCAAGTCGGCTCTGTAATTTCATAGAATGTTGTGCAGACCTGCCCTCGTATTGCCGGGGGCAGGTTTTTTCTGTGTGAACTAGTTGACCGAAAAAAGAATACTTTGCTATAATGAGTAACATAAAAGAACAAATAAAAACATAAAATTTGGAAATCTATGATATATGCCTTAAAGGAGGAGTACCTATGCTGCCTGTAGAACGACGGCAGTTCATCCTGGACGAACTGTATAAGAACAAGGCCGTGGCAGTAAACGAGCTGGCGCAGCAGCTCGGCGTCACGACGATGACCATACGAAGGGACTTGCAGCTGCTGGAAGACAACGGATTGGTGGAAAAGAGTCACGGCGGAGCCGTGCTGACGGAATCGCTGATCAAGGAAGCGACGTATCACAACCGCAAGCTGGTGCGGATACAAGAAAAGCGGCAGATTGCAGAAGCTGCTCTGCCGCTCATCGAATCGTCCATGAGCATTTACCTGGACGCCGGGACGACGAATTATGAATTGGCTGAATTGATTGCCAAGAAGCGCTGGGACGGGCTGACCGTCGTCACGAACGACCTGGCCATCGCCCAGGTATTGATGCCGGCGGCGGGGCTGGACGTGATTATGCTGGGCGGCTACGTCGATGAAGAATCGGGTTCGACCTGCGGCGCCTTGGCTACGAACATGGTCCGGCAGATGCATTTCGACTTGAACTTCCTGGGGACCCAGGCTGTGACGCCTGATTGGCGGGTCATGACGGCCAACGCCCAGAAAATTGATTTGAAGCGGGCCTGCGTGGAAGCCGCTGACAAGACCGTGCTGGCGGCGGATCATTCCAAGTTCAAAAAGCACAAGCTGCATTATATTTTTGATATCTGGGCCATGGATGTGGTCATCAGCGATTACGTCCTAGAGCCGGAGGAAGAAAAGCTGTTTCAAGAGCATAACGTGACGTTTATACACGTGTAACGGAGGGATAGCATGCATGAATTTGTTGTAATTGCCGACGATTTTACCGGCGCGAACGATACGGGCGTCCAGATCTGCAAGAAGGGGATTCCCGTGCGAGTGCTATTGGATGCGGCGCAGGTTGCCGGCAGCGCAGACAGCATCGTCGTCGATACGGAGAGCCGCGTCGTATCGCCCCAGGAAGCGTACGACAAGGTCTTTGGCGCTGTAAAGGCCGTCCTGGCCTCCGGCGGCTGCCGCTATTTGTATAAAAAGGTGGATTCTACCTTGCGCGGCCATATACGGGAAGAAGTCCAAGCGGCTATAGACGCCTATGAGCCGGAAACGATTCTTTTCGCGCCGTCCTATCCGGCTCAGGGACGATGGGTACAGGGAAAGCGGCTGTATGTGCAGGGAACGGCGCTGCTGGATACGGAAATCGCCAAGGACCCGCGCAATCCGCTGGAGTGCGATAATATTGCCGAGCTGCTGGAGCCCTGTACGGGACCGGTTCGTCATTATGCCGTGTCCGATTTAGAAGGAGAGACCGTGCGCATTGGCGCAGGAGCCTATACGTTTGACGCCGTGTCGCCGGAGCATTTGACGTACATCGCCCGGCAGGCCGTAGATTCGGGCCGTAAGATTTTGTGGATTGGTTCCGCCGGCTTGGCAGAAGCCCTGCTGAACGTCCTGTATCCGCCGAAACCGGCCGTCGCCGTCGTCGGCAGCATCAGCGGCAAGACGATGGAGCAAATCGCCTATTGCCGGGCCCAGGGCGTGCCTGTCGTTCGCATCGACATGGCGAAGGCTCATCAGACCGGCAGCATACGGGAAGAGATTGCCCAGGCGGCGGCGTTCCTGCAGAGCGGTACGGATGTCGTCGTTACGGCGGCAGCCTGCCGGCAGGATTATGAAGACTTCGTCGCCTATGGACAGCAGATTGGCTTATCGACAGATGCCTTGGCCGAGTTTACGAAGCGCACCCTGAGCGAGGCCGTCCCGCAGCTCTTGCAGGAGGCCGACGCGGCGGGATTGTTCCTGACCGGCGGAGATACGGCGATCGCCGTCATTCAGGCCCTGCAGTGCGCAGGCTCGCAGATTCAGCAGGAAATCCTGCCGGGATTTGTGCAGGGACGCCTTTGCGACGGCCCGCACGACGGCATGGCCGTCGTCACGAAAGCCGGGGCCTTCGGCAGCAAGGCGGACATATGGGCCTGCATGCAGCGCTTGCGAATTCTGTAAAAGAATATAACGCCTAAACGGAACGGGCTGCGGAATGGGGAGACGATCTTCATTCTGCAGTCCTTTTTGTTTGAATATGTTTTATTCTGTTTTAATCATGTTGAAATCGCATAACGCGGCTATCCTCGCTGGTTCAATATCGTGAACTAAAATCGTCGTGCGAGCAGAAATATTGCAGAGTATCAGTCGTTACAGCACATGATAAAAAAGCATGTTGTCGATATGACTTTTGTATTGACTTATAGGGCGTTGAAATTTATAATAAAAGCAACAAAAATAAACAAAACAAAACAACATAAAACTTGCATATCTGTTGCTTTGTGGAAGGAGGAGCTGTCTTGGCAGCAAAATTTGTCGGCATTACGATGGGCGATCCTGCCGGTATCGGCCCTGAAATATCGTTAAAAGCTCTGGAATATCATCATGAATATCAGCAATCTACGGTGATTTACGGCAGCTACGGCGTGTTGAAATACTATCATGACGCGCTGAAGATGAAGACGCCCTTGGCGCGCATCGACAATGTGGGAGATTTTAAACCGGGCTGCATCAACGTCATTTCCGTCGCAGAGCTGGAAGTGGGAAAGGATTTTGAAATCGGCCAGGTTTCCGCCGCCGCCGGCGACGGCGCGTATCAGTATATCGCCCGGGCTATCGACGACGCCATGAAAGGCGATATCAGCGTCGTCACGACGGCGCCGCTCAATAAGGAAGCCCTTCACAAGGGCGGCCATAACTTCGACGGCCACACGGAAATATTCGCGACGCTGACCGGCACTCAGACGTATACGATGATGCTCTGGTGCGAAACGATGTCCGTCGTCCACGTTTCGACGCACTGTTCCCTGCGGGAAGCCTGCGACAGGGCGACGAAGGCCCGCGTCCTCGAATGCATCCATTTAGCCGACGACGCCATGAAGCGGCTGGGAAAACCGTCGCCGCGAATTGCCGTCGCCGGGCTCAATCCGCACAGCGGGGAAGCAGGTATCTTCGGCCGGGAAGAAATTGAAGAAATCACGCCGGCCATTGAAGCGGCGAAGCAGGAAGGCCTTTGCGTAGACGGCCCCGTATCGCCGGACACGGTATTCTTGAAGGCCCATAAGGGCGTGTACGACATCGTCGTGGCCATGTACCATGACCAGGGACATATCCCCATGAAGATGATGGCCTTTGATTCGGGCGTCAACGTCACCCTGGGCCTGCCGATCATCCGCACGTCCGTCGACCACGGCACGGCCTTCGATATTGCCGGAAAGGGAATCGCCAACGAAGAAAGCATGCTGTACGCCTTGGATTTAGGAAAAAACTTTGCCAATACCTAATTATTTTTTAGTATTCCATGATAATAAAAAACAGGCAGCTAATTAGTAATATAAAAAGCTGCCTGTTTTTTTGTTACAAATGCATGCTCTCCTGATTGTTCATGGAGAAGCCGCCCCGTTCTACGTTGTCGAAGTCCAGGGCCGGGTCGTATTCTATTTTGATGGCTTTTAATTTTTTTACAAGGCCCCAGGGTTCCTGGACGGACAGGGTTTCGCCGCGGCCGGAGAGGACCCACAGGACTTTATAGCCTCGCGGCGGTTCGGCGAGCTTGGTTTCGCCTTTGCCGTCGGTGAAGTAGATGAGGAGGTCGGTGTCCTTAGCCTCGTTGGCGTACTGGAAGACCGGCGAGTAGGACGTGCCGCCGCGGACGTCGAGGCGGTTTTTGATGTCGGCCAGCTCGCGGACCTGATAGACGCGGCGGATTTCGTCGTCGCATTCGATGAGGGTGATGTCGTGCTTATAGTTGCGGACGATGTGGAAGACTTCCTGCATGGCCTGCTTGAATTCGCTGTCGCTGATGCTGCCGCTGATGTCGACGGCGACGATGAGCCTGGCCACGTGGGCCCGCAGGTGGCCGGGCAGGTCCAGCCGTTCCGGCTGGCGGCGGTTGCGCCGGGCCGTCGTCTTTTTCTTGCCGCTGGCGATGGAGCCGACCAGCTTTTTCAGGTACCAGTGCCAGGGCAGGTCTTCGTCTTCGGCTTTCAGGGCGGAAATCATGCTTTCCAAGTAGTTGGAGAGCTGGCCCTTGTGGGCGGAGTCGATGTATTTGGCCGTGAACTTCCGCAGGGTTTGTTCGTCTATGTCGTCCGATTCGTCCCAGGCGTCGTGGGTTTGGTCGGGGCTGTAGGACACGGCGATGGTTTCGTCGCGGCGGCTCCCTTCTTCGAGGGCGTCCTTTTTATCCGTCCGCAGGTCCAGGGCCGTCTGTATTTTTTCCACGTAGTATTCGAAAGACTCGAACGGCGTCAGCAGGAGGTCGAAGTTGATGTTGACCCAGTCGATGGTCGTGGAAAAGGGCGGCAAATGGTCCAAATAGGTATTGACGACGACATCCATGGCCAGGTTGATGGCCTGCTTGCTGTAGCTGCCCTTCAGCTCTTTGGCCCGGACGAGGTGCATGGAGACGACGTGCAGAATTTGATGCTTGATGGCCGTTTCCATCTGCTCCGGCGACAGGGCGAGGAAGATAAGGGGGTTGAAATAGAGGATATATCGCGTGCCTTTGAAGGTGACGCTGGTGGCGTCGGCGATGCTGAAGCGGATTTCCTTGCCCATTTGAAACAGGAAATAGCCGAAGAAATTGTCCTTGTCCTCCATGAGGCGCAGGTTCAGCCTGTCGATGAAGGTGAAAAATTCCCTGGCGAAGGCTGTTGGGACGGGAGGCCTGTTTCCCTGGTTTTGCTGCTTCCGCAGGTCGTCGGCGACGAGGGAGGCCTTTTGGTACAGCAGGATGGCTTCGACGGTCAGATTGTGTTCCATAGGATCACCTGATAGGGCGGTACGCCTTGAAGTAGGCGTCTACAAAATTGGCGTTTTCGATAGCGTAGGCGTAGACCTGCTCGTTCGTCGCCTTGATGTCCTTCATGATGCCGATGAGGAGATCGACGGGATAGAGGGACAGATATTCCATGAGGCGGTCGACGGCTTCGTCGGCCCGGCCGTCGTCTATGACATCGTCCAGGCGGCGGAGGATATTCTTGGCCGCCAGGTACAGGCGCGTGTGGCTTTCGCCGGCGACGCGCTCTGCCAGGGATGGGTTCAGGGCCGGGCCGGAGAACACGTCGTCGTAGCTGATGAGGGGCTGGGCGTCCGATTCGATGAAGTTTACGAATTCTTCGGCGATGAGCTTGCCTACGTTGCCGCGGATGACGTTGAAGAATACGGCCTTCGGCACGTCGCCCTGCTGGGTGTAGAGCTTGTACAGGTCGGAAATGCGCTCGTAGCTGCGCGGCGTGGCGTTGATGTCGCCGTCGTTGTGTTTATCCAGGTATTCCGGGAAGGTGGAAATAAATTCCATGACCTTCGGGTCGATGCCGGCGTCGGCGGCCCAGTCCAGCCACTGCAGGTAGTCCGCTTCCATATACAGCCAGACGAAGCGGTTTTCCTGGGCGGCATCCATGGCGACGGCTTCGTAGTCGTATGAGTCGGCCGGATTCATGGCGGCGACGATGCGCACGTCCTTCGACAGGACGTAGCCGTTGATTTCCCTGTTGAGGATGAGGTTCATCAATTCCTGCTGCACGGCGTGCTCGCAGCGGTTGATTTCGTCGATAAACAGCAGTACGGTGCCGCCGCCGGCGATGACTTCGTCGATGGCCCGCAGCTTATGATGGACGGCGTAGACCGTCGTCTTTTCTTCGACGGCCTGTCCCGCGTCGTCGCGGCGCGTGTAGGTTTCAATCGTCGGCAGGCCGCCGATTTCCCCTTCCTTCAGGAGGTTGCCATCGATATTGATGAGGGTCCAGCCGTGTTTCTCCGCCAGCTGATGAGCCAGGGAGGTCTTGCCGATGCCGGTCTCGCCGACGAGAAGGGGCACTTCGCCGGCGGCCAGGACTAATTCTACGCTTCGTAAGGTGTCGATAAAATTCATGATAGTCTCCTATTTTATGGTTAATTTTTCGTCTACGGTGATTTTTTTGGCCTTGGCGCTGCCCCACTGGTCGACGAATAGGACCTTGTCGACAGGGCTCATGTCCAGGGCGCTGCAGTTGATGAAGGCGCGGACGTACGGCTCCGATACGTCGTCCTGAGACAGGACGCGCCGCAGCACCTCCTTGAGCTCGTCCCGACTGATGATGCAGTCCTTGGGCACGTATTTCATGACCATCGGGTTGAGGGCGAAGAAGGACAGCATTTGCTCCTTCGTCGGATGGGAGAGGAGCAGGACGGCCTGCTCGGCCTTCTGCACGGCGGCGAAGACTGCCGACGGGGCCGGGGCGTCGATATAGCGCAGGGCCTCGTAGTTTTCGGCGACGGCTGCTTCCTGAACAGCTGCGCTGGGGTTCTTGATGTATTTTACGGCGTCGTAATTCTTGCGCACGGCCTGCAGCTGCAGCTCTTCGCTGGGATTGGGGATGTAGCGGATAGCCCATCCCGACTGGGAGAGAGCCGCCTGAATGAGGGCCGGCGACGGGTTTTCCACGTAGGCCAGGTTGTTCCAGCCGCTCTGCACGGCATGGAGCAGCAGGTCTTCCGGCGGATTGTCGATGAACTGGATAGCCCGCGCCGTATTGGCGATGGCCGCTTCTTCCATCTCCCTCGTCGGATTGTCGATGTACTGGAGGGCCAGGCCGTTGGTCTGGACGGCGAGGAGCTTCATAGCGTCGGTCGGGTTTTCTATGCGAGCGATGACGTACGGGTTGTTCCGTATCATCTTCATGTATTTTTCAGTTTCCATAGAACGCTTCCTTTTCTTCATATACTATAAAACAATACAATGGGCGTATGGTAAGGCCCATACATGATTATATTAAACAAAAAAAAACAGGCCTGCAACTACATTTTGAAAAATGCGTTGGGCCTGCTGTCAAGGGCGGCTTATTTCCGTATCAGCGCCGCTGCGCGATGGATGTTGATGAACGTTCCCATGACGTCGCGGAGGCGGAGGGGATCGGCCGATGTATTGACGTAAAAAGATTGGCCGTCCGGCGCGTATACGCCGGTCAGGGTGCTGTCGAAGGAATAGGACTGCTCCCGCTTATTGGCGTGGAACGACGCCTTGTATTCGTTGATCTGGCGAATCAGCCGGCCTGATTGATAGGCTTCGGCGTCTAAGGGGTCGGCATACGTTTCGACGTAGAGGGTGCAGGACAGGTTTTCGAGGCTGTTGGGATAATCCATGGTCTGAATGGCCTGAATGGTATTGATATCGACGTAGACGACGCTGTCGTTCTGGGCGCTGACGACGCGGTAGCGGTCGGGCGACTGGAGCAGCGTGTCCGAATCCATAGCCTGGGACGCAGCGGAACCAGCTAGGAGCAGGAACGACAGGGATAAGAGGGAGAGAAGTTTTTTCATAGGGCTTCATCCTTTCTTCAGAGCGTATAGTATAAGAGAATTGTACATATTGTACCATACTCCAGAAGAAACGCAACGTCGGAAACGGTCGGGGCATGGCAGCGCCCGGCGGGAAAATGGAAGAAATATATTGAAAAATATATAAAGAATAGATATAATGACAAGGTATTGTAAACGTCTGCGTGGGAACGCATCAGTCCCGATAACTAAGGCGTTTTCAGCCGTATTCCACTTGCGGAATCAAGGAAAATATCATAAAATACTCCTATGGAAAACGTAAATCCGTAATGTTGAATGGAGTTCTTGATGACCATATTGTAGTATACGGGAAAGGATTGGTTCATATGTTAGATTTTCGTATCCATACATTTTTATGCGTCTGCCGCCACATGAATTATACGAAGGCTGCCGCCGAACTGCAGATTACGCAGCCTGCCGTATCGCAGCATATCCGGCATCTGGAAAAAGAGTATCAGACTAAATTGTTCGACTACACGGGCAAGCGGCTGGAACTGACCCAGGCCGGTCAAATTCTGCTCAACGCGGCGACGACGATCAGCCATGACAACGTCATGCTCAAGCAGCGCCTGCAGGACCTGCAGCAAAACAATAAATCCGTCGCCTTTGGGGCGACCCACACGATCGGCGAATTCGAGATTATCGACCGCCTGGCCGACTTCCTCCACGAGCACGCCGACGTGAACATCCGGATGAAGATCGCCGATACGGACAAGCTGCTGAAAGCCGTCGACGAGGGGATTATTGATTTTGCCATCGTCGAAGGGTTCTTCGACCAGGACCAGTACGAAACGCTGCTGTTTTCCAACGAGCCGCTCATCGCCGTATGCGGGCCCGATTACGACGCGCCGTCGGAAATGTCTTTGGCCGACTTGATGCGTTATCGGCTCATCGTCAGGGAAAAAAGCGCCGGTACCCGGGAGCTTCTGGAACGGAGCCTGGCCGAGCACAGCCTGACGATTTCCGATTTCCCCCTTCGCCATGAAGTAGGGAGCCCCCAGGCCGTAAAGGGACTGACGTGCCGCAACTGCGGCGTCGCCTTTTTATATGAAAAGTCCGTGCGGCAGGAAGTAAACGACGGACGGCTCAAAGAAATCGCCATCCGCGATTTTTCCGTTACCCACGCCGTGACGTTTTTGTGGCGTAAAGGCAGTATGTACAGCGCGATGTTCCGGCAGATGTACAATCAGCTCAAAGGCTGAGGGACGCGTCGCTGATTCATGATGTAGTAGTTATGTTTTCTGAAAGGGTGAAATATCATGTTATATTCGACAGAAGTAAAGAATATGTGTCCCGTAAAAAAGGGCGCGTATCACGGCCCGGCACCGATTCCTGAAGAAGGCAAATGGGTGCAGGTCAAAGAAATTAAGGATATCAGCGGTCTGACTCACGGCGTAGGCTGGTGCGCTCCTCAGCAGGGCGCCTGCAAGCTGACGCTGAACGTAAAGGACGGCATCATCGAAGAAGCCCTCGTAGAAACCCTCGGTTGCTCCGGCATGACCCATTCGGCAGCGATGGCTTCGGAAATCCTGCCGGGCAAGACGCTCCTCGAAGCGCTGAATACCGACTTGGTATGCGACGCTATCAACGTAGCTATGCGCCAGCTCTTCCTGCAGATCGTATACGGCCGCACGCAGACGGCCTTCTCCGAAGGCGGCCTTCCCATCGGCGCCAGCCTGGAAGATTTGGGCAAGGGCCTGCGCAGCCAGGTCGGCACGATGCTCGGCACGAAAGCCAAGGGCACGCGCTATCTGGAAATGACCGAAGGCTATGTCACCCGCATGGCTCTCGACGAAGAAAACCAGGTCATCGGCTATGAATTCATCCACCTCGGCAAGATGATGGACGCTATCAAAAAAGGCGTAGAACCGGCGCAGGCCATGGAAGACGCCAAAGGCCATTACGGCCGCTTTGACGAAGCAGCTTCGTATATCGATCCGAGAAAAGAATAAGGAGGGCTCATCATGGAATTGTTTGAAAGCTACGACAGAAGAATAGATAAAATCCTCGGCGTGCTGAAAGAATACGGCATCGGCAGCGTGGAAGAATGCCGCGACATCTGCGCCGCCGCAGGCATTGACCCGTACCAGATCGTAAAGACCGTTCAGCCCATCGCCTTTGAAAACGCCGGCTGGGCCTATACGGTAGGCGCGGCCATCGCCATCAAGAAGAACGCCCGCACGGCTGTAGAAGCGGCGAAAGCCATCGGCGAAGGCCTGCAGGCCTTCTGCATCCCCGGCTCCGTCGCCGACGACCGCAAGGTAGGCCTCGGCCACGGCAACCTGGCGGCTATGCTGCTCCAGGACGAAACGCAGTGCTTCTGCTTCCTTGCCGGCCACGAATCCTTCGCCGCCGCTGAAGGCGCTATCGGCATCGTCCGCAACGCCAACAAGGCCCGCAAGGTGCCCCTGCGCGTTATCCTGAACGGCCTCGGCAAGGACGCCGCCCAGATTATTTCCCGCATCAACGGCTTTACGTACGTACAGACCCAGTTTGATTACGGAACGGGCGAACTCCACATCGTCCGCGAAATCCCCTATTCCAAGGGTGAACGGGCCAACGTCCGCTGCTTCGGCGCCGACGACGTCCGCGAAGGCGTAGCCATCATGCATCACGAAGGCGTCGACGTATCCATTACGGGCAACTCGACGAACCCGACCCGCTTCCAGCATCCCGTTGCCGGCACGTACAAGAAAGAATGCGTCGAAATGGGCAAGAAGTACTTCTCCGTCGCTTCCGGCGGCGGCACGGGCCGCACGCTCCATCCGGACAACATGGCCGCCGGCCCGGCTTCGTACGGCATGACCGACACGATGGGCCGCATGCACTCTGACGCCCAGTTTGCCGGCTCGTCTTCCGTACCGGCTCACGTAGAAATGATGGGCTTCCTCGGCATGGGCAACAACCCCATGGTCGGCGCGTCCGTCGCTGTCGCCGTAGCCGTAGAAGGCGCGGCTAAGGAAGGCAAATTCTAATTCGGCATTGCTTCGTATTCGCAAAGTGCAAAACGCAGTTTCCCAATCGGGAAGCTGCGTTTTTTGACGCTCCTGTAGTATTGTGATATAATATATCCCGACAAAAATATACAAAGCGACAAAAGGCTATCCGGCAAGATGCGTTTCGGTCTGTTGCGGATAGCTTGTTTCTTGTGAAATCATATATAACCTGCTAATAAGACAAGATGTAAACGGTAATGACGTAGTAGTGAAATGGGGTATTCGATGAAGACGAGAAAAAAAATTGCAGCTATGATATGTTTCATGATGATGACTTCTGTATCGGTTGTCGGCGCGACGTTTCATCCCGGTGACCGGGGCGATCAGATCGTGGCGATTCAAAACGCCTTAGTCCGCAACGGCAGCGACATCGCCGTCGACGGCGATTACGGCACGGGGACGCAGGAAGCCGTCAAGGCCTTTCAGGAACGGCACGGCCTGGACGTAGACGGCATTGTCGGCGCCCAGACCTACGAAGCGCTCATGGGAGCGGCTATGCCGGAAAACGTGAGCAGCCACTTTATTGAAAAAAAAGCGATTAAAAACAAGGGGAAAGAAAACCTCATGTTTCCTCTGGTCACGGCGGATAACGCCATCAGCGTCGTCCAGCAGGCCTTGGCCAATAAGGGCTATAACCTCGACGTAGACGGCGTCTTCGGCGTCGGCACGGAACAGGCCGTCCGCAAATTCCAGGCTGACAACGGCCTCGACGTAGACGGCGTCGTCGGCAAGGCGACGTTCTATGCCCTGACAGGGGAAGCGCTGCCCGGCGGCCCCCTGCGCCGCTTCGGAAACGGCGGCTACGGCAGCGCGACGGGCACGGCCAACTCCCGCCTCGCCAAGCAGCTCCTGGGTATCGCCAACCAGTATAAGGGCGTGCCCTACGTCTTCGGCGGCTCTACGCCGTCGGGCTTCGACTGCTCAGGCTTTACGCGCTACGTCTATTCGGCCGTAGGCATCAGCCTGCCCCGCTGCGCCGACGAACAGTACAGCGTCGGCAGCGACGTATCTATGTCCAACCTCCAGCCCGGCGACCTGGTATTCTTCTCGACGTACGAACCGGGCATTTCCCACGTAGGCATCTACATCGGCGACAGCCAGTTCATCAACGCCTCCAACGACGGCGTCAGCGTAGCCGACCTCAACAGCCGCTACTGGGCGTCCCGCTACGTAGGAGCCAAACGGGTCATCAACGGATAAACCGCACGAATTTCATATGGCAACATACAGCGCGCCCTTCTGCGCCAGATAGAGTTATCTGGTACAGAAGGGCGCGTTTTGTCATTTCAGCAGTTTATGGGCTAAGGCGTAGTCGACGAGCTCTGATTTCGTCGTGCAGCCCAGTTTCTGCATGAGTCGCGACTTGTACGTCGATACGGTCTTGATGGAAATGTGGAGCGTATCGGCGATGGCTGCCAGGGAATAGCCGTGGACGAGGTAGGTCAGGACTTCCCGCTCGCGGGCCGACAGGTCGACGGGGTCCTTCGGCGGGTCGATGAGGCTGTTCAAGAGGGTATGGGCGTCTTCGTCGCTGAGGTAACGGCGGCCGTCCATGACGGTGCGCAGGGCCTGGAACAGCTCCGTGTCGATGGCGTCCTTGCAGATGTAGCCGTCGGCGCCCTGGGTCATGACCTCCTTGATGTACTGCTGCTCGCTGTACATGGTGAGGACCAGGATTTTGACGGCCAGGCCGCGCCGTTTGATTTCCTTCAGGCAGTCGAGGCCGCTCATGACCGGCATGGACAGATCGAGCAGGACGACGTCGACAGGCGTCGTTTTTAAGATGTCCAGTACCTCGCGGCCGTTGGAGGCCTCGGCGGCGACGTGAAAATCGCCTTGGGACGACAGGAGCAGCTTGAGGCCCGTGCGCAGGATGCGGTGGTCGTCGGCGAGCAGTATGTTAATCGGTTTGGTCATGGGAGACGCCTCCTTCGTCAGATGAATCTTTCAGCGGCAAGGTGATGACGATGCACGTGCCGTCGTTGGGGTAGCTGTCGATATAAAAATGGCCGTTGAGCAGCTCCGCCCGCTCGCGCATGCTGACGATGCCCAGGTGATTGTCGAGGCGGGCCTGCTCCAGCGTGTCTTTGCTGAAGCCGACGCCGTTGTCCGTAATGGACAGGGTCAGGGTATCGTCGTCGGTTTTGATCGTAATATCTACCGTATCGGCCTGGGAATGGCGGACGATGTTGGTCAGGGCTTCCTGCATCAGGCGGTAGCACAGCAGGGAAATCGGATGGGACAGGTGGGAAAAATCGCCGCTTTGGGAAAAGGAAATGTGAATGTGCGGCTGGGCGCGGCGGAACGTGTCGAGGTATTTTTCCATAGCGACGATGAGTCCCAGGTCGTCGAGCAGGGGCGGGTGCAGGTTGACGGCCAGGTGGCGCAGCCCTTCCAGAGTATCCTTCATCAGGTCGCGGACGCCGCACAGGAGCTCTTTGGCATCGGCGTCGCTCGTCTTGTCCATGATGATGCGCAGGTAGGCCAGCATGGTGACCATGGACTGGCTCGTCTCATCGTGGAGCTCCCGGGAAATGCGCCGCCGCTCGTCTTCGCGGGCCGAAAAGAGCTGGCTGATGAGCCACATCCGCATCTTTTCCTTTTCCTGCAGGGCCTGGAGCAGGCGCGAGTTTTCCTGCTCGCGGGCGGACAGGCGCGACGACAAGGTGTTGAAGGCCCGGGCCAGGCGGCCTACGTCATCAGGCGTCTTTTCCGGCACCTTTACCTGATAATTGCCCCGTCCCAGCTGGCGCACGGCGGCGGCCATCTGCTGGATGGGCTTGAGGAAGCTGCGGGCGTAGCGCGTGGCCAGCCACGAAGAGGCGAGGCAGATGAGGATGATGAGGATGATCATTTCCAGAAAGCGGCGCTGCATGACCTGCATCATCGTCTTTTCCGACAGGCCGATGCGGAAATAGCCGACCAGGCCGTTGTCGATGGGGCAGAGCACTTCGCGGATATACCCTTCGTTGCTGTCGAAGGTCACTGTATCTACGGCGACGCCGGGCTTCGGCTCCCGCACCAGGGGCAGGCCCTTGGGGATGCCGTTCGTGAAGGTGCTGGCTAAAATCTGTCCGTTAGGATGAAAGACGATGATGTAGCGGATCTGGTCGTTCAGGGACTGGATCTGCATGAGCCGCTCCGTCATGGAAAACCGGTCGTCCAGGAGAATGTCGCTGCTGATGACGGCGCTCATGGTCTGGCCGATTTCGACGCCCGACTTGTCGAGCTCCCGCTCCATTTCGGAGCTCGTCGTGTACAGCAGGAGGCTGCCGATGAGCAGGCCGCAGATGAAGATGGTGCCGACGATGAGGGCGTTAAATTTTACGTACAAGCTGTAATTTCTCATGGTTATTCTCCAGGTACGTTGTTGCGGATACTGTATTTATGGCGGAGGGCGGCGTACAATTCCGGCTCAGGCGGCACGAACTTGTCGATGAGGGTGCGCTGCATGGCCTCGTGCAGCGCCGGGTCCTGGTCCATGCTGTAGAAGATGCGGCGCAGCTCGGCCTTTTCGGCATCGGGCAAATCGCTGCGCATCACGACGGGCCCTGTCGGAGCTGCCGGCAGGACGGCGAAGACCCGGACCTTTTCGCACAGCTGGGGATTCCGCCGGTTTACGAAGTCGTAAATCTGGCTGTCGACGCTGGCCGCGTCGGCCAGGTGGTTGGCGACGGCCCAAATGGATTTATCGTGGTTATAGGTGTAAAAGGTCGATTTGAAATAGGCCGAAGCCGACGTATTCATGTCCAGCAGAAGAAAGTCGATGGCCTGCCGGCCCGAATAGCTGAGGGGATCCGTAAAGGCGAAGACCCGGCCCTGCAGCTGGCTGAAGTCGGTAATGTCGCTGTCCGAGGCGGCGATGAGATAGGTCTGGTACAGTACGGACCCGTTGGTCTGGGTCATGGCCAGCAGCTCGATCGGCGTTTTGCCCCGGTAGGCCGAGTAGGCCCCGGTGGAGAAAAAGGCGATGTCGGCGCCGCCGTTGTCCATGAGCTTGTTCAATTCCTCATAGGTGCGCTTCTGCAGGAGGACTGCCGGCTTCTGCCGCTCCTGGGAAATGTGGTTGACAAACTGCTGGTACGACTGGCGCGTTTCCTTAGGCGACATGACCGAGGCGAAGGCGATGCGCAGGGGCTGGACGGACGACGCCGTCGCCGCCGGGGCCGTCTGCGGCTGAGTCTGGGTAAAGTCGATGTTTCCCGCCGGCCGGTCGCAGCCGGCGCAGCACATCAGGACGGCTGCCGCCGCCGCAGCGAGCAGGCGAAGCCAGGTTTTGCTCCGTTTCATAGCATAGCTCCTTCACAGAATGATACGTAGTCTTTATATGTATCATATCATGAAATGACAGAGAGAGAAACTGACGGCGCCGTATAAAAAAAGAAGCAAAGAACCATGTCTTCGCTTCTTTTTCTAACTGCCGGAGCAGTTCCCTAGAAGAGTTTTGAGATGTATATGAAAGAGAGAAAGCAAGGGGGATTAATCTTCCTGCGGTTTGGCGTTCCAAACGAGGAGAGCCAGGAGCGTCGAGGCGACAGCTGCGCCTACCCAGAATTCCGTAGCGTAGCCGAAGTCGTATACCTTTTCGCCGCCAACGACGGTGATGGTCATGAGCTTGCCTGTGACGAATTCCTGAATGGCCGCGCCGGCATAGCTCAGGAGGCCGATCATGCCCATAGCCGCGCCGGTAACGCGCTTCGGCACGATGTCGACAGCCATGAGGCCGCCCATGTAGCAGACCAGAGCGCCCATCGTAAATCCGTAGAAGGTCATGCAGAGCATGTCGACTGTAAAGGAATGGGGAGCCCAGACGAAGCCGGCGATGGACAGGGAGTACAAGATGCCGTACAGCAGGGCCGGTTTATTGCGCTTGTGGTTGAAGAACTTGTCGGAAATGAGGCCGCACAGGAGAGCGCCGAAGATACCGGCAACCTGCATGTAGGCCATGACGCCGGCTGCGCCCATGATGTCGTAGCCCTTTTCCGTCGTGAGATAGATGACGCCCCAGCTTTCGACGGCGTAGCGGGCGATGTATACGCAAAGGGAAGACAAGCCGAGAATCCAGACGGCCGGGTTTTTGACGACGGCGTTCCACTGCTGGGAGCTGACGGATTTTTTCTTTTCCGCGTCGACCTGTTCCTGCGTCTTTTCGCCGTAGTAGACGGCGCCGTTGGGAAGACCCATCGTTTCAGGACGGTCGCTCATGCCGAAGTAAATGAAGATCGTGCCGATCAGGGAAATGATACCGGCGGCGACGAAGCCCATGGACCAGTTGTAGGCCGATACGATGGCGGCGATGGCGAAATAGGCGAAGGAAGAACCGAGGTTATGGCTCGTAAACCATACGCCGTACAAGGTGCCGCGCTGCTTGTTGCTGAACCACTGGTTCAGGGCGACGATGGACGGGCCTGCGCCGTAGGACTGGAACCAGCCGTTGAGGCCCCATAATACGGCTAAGGGGACGAAGGAGTTTACCAGGCCCATGCCGACCATCGTAAGAGATGAAATGAAAAGACCGAAGGAGAAGAAACGCTTGTTGTTCATTCGGTCGGCGAGGAAGCTGTTGGTAAATTTCCCTAAGCCGTACGTGACGAAGAAGATAGAACCGATAATACCGATTTCCGTCGGCGTGACGATGCCCGACGCCAGGAGCGGCTTTTTGATGACCGAATAGCTCTGGCGGATGATGTAGTAAAAGGCATAGCCAATGGTGATGGAGGCGAATACGCGCCAGCGGACGCTGTTGAACTTCCGCTTGACGACTTCCGAATCGGCGATCTGCGCGATATCCGGACCGGTTTTGAAGAACTGCCACAATAAATTCAACATACAGAAAAACTCCTTTCTTCATACTGCCTGTGTTTGGTCGTTCTTATTTGTTGAATTTATTATAATAAAACATAGTAACCATGCGGTATCGGAAAAAGTCTGATTTTGTTGTAGGAATTTTTCTGACAAAGAAAAGGCCGCGGCGATAAACGGAATAAGCGTATCCCTTTATCGCCGCAGATTGCGTTCATTTGATGAAATATGAATTTTATTGACGGAAACGATAACAGGTCGTTTCGATGGATGTCACTTCTTCTTTGGTAAGACCGGGAAGCTCCGTTGTCATGGCCTGTTCGATGGCCTTGGCATCGACGGTCCAGCGGGTTTTCTTCATATCTTTGCCGTGGGACTGGATGTACCGGGCTGTGCTGCGGGCCGCCACGCTGCAGGGCAGGCTTTGGACGACGTAGCGGAAATTGGTCCGCGGCACCGATTTCATGGGCTGCTTCCATACGTCTTCGATTTCCAGGGTATAGTCGCATTCGTGATAGCCGTTGGACACGGCTTCGCGGCCGATGTCTTCCGTGTTTTTCAGGCCCATATCCAGGAGCAGGTAATCGTAGAGGAGGATGTGCTCCCACTTTTCCCTGAGGAATTCCCGTTCGGGAAAGAGGCTGCACGGGTCATCGCCGTACAGCCGGAGCAAATCCAGCAGGAAGGCCAAGCGGTGGCGCTTGAAGGTGAAGGACACGGCCTTGAGGAAGATCTCGCGCATCATGACGTATCGTTCCGCTTCGTCGCGGAAGTCGGCGTCAAAGTAGCTCAGCGGCGTTTCTTCCCGTATGTAGCGGACGAGCTTGCCTTCCAGGTCGATGAGGCGCCGGCGGGCCGCGCTTCGTTCCGCCGGCCGCAGGGATGGGTCGAGGCGCCTCCGGTTCAGCCGTTCCATGCGGTTCAGGCAGGCCGTTTCCACGGCTAAGGCGCTGAACAGGCCGTTAGCCTGCTGGCGTGAAAATATTTCCGATATATCGTCTTTCGATAAGGACTGGGCCATTAGATATCATGCTCCTTATGGCGAGATTCGTCGTCGATAGTAATTTTTACGTCTTTGAAATAGTCTTTAAAGGATTGGACCCACGTGCGGGCCGGATGAGACAGGAAGCCCTTGCTCTTCCATATCAAGGCCAGGGTCCAGTAGATCGACGGGTCGACGAGGGGGATATGGACGGCTTTGCCGGAAGGGATGCGTTGGCAGATGCTCCGCGGCAGCAGGGCGATGCCCATGCGGGCGATGACCATTTCTATCTGCAAATCCCAGTTGTTGCTCTGGCAGATGATCTTGGGATGGGCCATGATGTTCTGGTAGAACGAGTGTATGTATGGATTGAGGGCAAAGGACGGCGCATAGTATACGAGGGGCTCGTCTTTGATGTCGTCGAGGGTCAGCTCGCGGGCCTTCGCCAGCCGGTGGTCGGGAGGCATGACGATTTCCAGCGGTTCCCGGTGGAAGATGAAGAAATCGTAGGGCATTTCCGTCGTAATCGGCAAGGCGACGAAGCCGACCTGCACGAGGCCGTCGTCGATGGCCGAGACGATGTCCAGTGAGCCGACCTCTGTCAGCTCCAGCTCGATTTGCGGATAGGACGTGATGAAATGGCCGATAAACGGCGAAATGAGAGACGACGCGATCATCGGCGGGACGCCGACGGTCAGTTTTCCGGCGTTCAGCAGCTGCGGAGATTCCATTTCTTCCTTCAGGGCCGTGAAGTCGTTTAAAATGCCTTCGATGCGGGGAAGGAGATACGCGCCCATTTCCGTCAGCTCGACGTTTTTTCCCTTGCGGTCAAAGAGGCGTATGTTCCAATGTTCTTCCAGCGCCTTGATGCCTTTGCTGATGGAAGGCTGACTGATATGAAGCGCTTTGGACGCTTTGGTAAAGCTTTTTTTTTGGGCTACTTCGACGAAGTAGGTCAGCTGGAATAAATCCATAGTTATATATCACCTCGCATTAATATCCTTAATAGTACCATATTTCAAAAGAGAATAGAATACAATTGCCTTCGATTCCTTCCGAATTTCATCACTTCGGCGGGATATGCTGAGATTTTAAGCGCAGGCTGTGGACAGGCGCAGGTTTTTGTGGGAAAATTTAATATGGATACGATTCTGTTTTACTGAGACAAAAGGATGTATAATACTTACAGAGACGAGACGAAAAGGAGGAGCCTATGACGACGGTACGTTGGATCATGCACGTCGATATGGATGCGTTTTACGCGTCTATCGAGCAGCGGGACAATCCGGCCCTGCAGGGGATGCCGGTCATCGTCGGCGGACTGACGGGGCGCGGCGTCGTCGCGACGGCGTCGTACGAGGCGCGGCAGTTCGGCGTGCATTCGGCTATGAGCATGAAGCTGGCCCGCAGGCTGTGCCCGAACGGCGTGTTCCTGCCGGTGCGCATGTCCCATTACCGGCGTATTTCCCACCAGATTCGGCTCATCCTGTCCCATTACTCGCCCTTCGTAGAGCCCCTGGCGCTGGATGAAGCTTTTCTGGATGTGTCGGGCATGGGACTGAAATATCCGAACATCGTCGACATCGCCAAGGCGGTCAAGCAGGATATCCGGCGGACGACGGGCCTCGTCGCCTCGGCCGGCATCGGGCCGAATAAGTTTTTGGCCAAGCTGGCGTCGGATTTGAAAAAGCCCGATGGACTGATGTGGATTCCCTACGGCGAGGAACGGGCCATCCTGGCGCCCCTGCCGGTGAGCCGCCTGTGGGGCGTCGGCAAGGTGACGGAGCAGGCCCTGCGGCGGGCTGGATTTCATACCATCGGCGACGTTGCCGATGCCGGCCCGGAGGCGCTGATGCCCATTGTCGGCAATCAGGCTCATCGGCTGCACGACCTGGCGTTAGGCAAGGACAACCGGCCCCTGGAGGTCAGTCGCCGTCCCCAATCTGTCGGCAACGAGCATACCTACGCCCACGATTTGGTCAGCGACGACGAAGTGGACGAGCAGTTCCGCCTGCTGGCCAACGAGGTGTCGTGGCGGCTGCGGCAGAATCATCTGATGGGGCGGACGATTACGATCAAAGTGCGCTTCGCCTCGTTCCGCACCATTACGCGGTCCCTGACGATCGACGGCATGGGGACCTGCTCGGAAGAGCAGCTGTATTTCTCGGCCAAGCGGCTGTACAATAAATGTAGCGGTGCAGAGCCTATCCGGCTGCTGGGATTGTCCGTCAGCCAGCTGCAGCCCCTGCAGGTACAGTGCGATTTATTTTCCGACGATTCGGAAACGAAGGCCAAGGTAGCCGAGGCCATCGACAAGCTGCAGAAGCGGTTTGGCCGCCAGGCTATCATGAAGGGATTTTTATGGGAAATGTCTCATGAAAAAGACTAAAGCACCATATACTATAAACGAGGAGTGTATATCATGGCGATTTTTAAAGTAGCAGCCCATACGGGAGACAACAACAACGGATACATCGAATACGATACGGAAACGAAGGAGCTGGGCGTCCATCTGAACGACGAAGACATCAATGCCAAGGTCCGGGAGTACTTGACGACGGAACGGCCCCTGCACCGTTTTACGGATTTATCGTACTACGAAACGGTCAGCGTCGTGCCGACGGACGACGTAGAGTCGCTGAAATTAGCCTTGTGCTATATCTGGCTGGCTCTGGGTGTCCACGTCGACTGGAGCCGCCCTGTCGAAGGGTAAGGCGAAACGAGAGGGAAAACGACATGTCCACAAGATATCCACATTCTGTGCCCTGCGGTGTGGCTAGAATGTGGATGTTTTTTGCAAACGGCGAAAATACGCCGTCCGCGGCGGTGCATAACTTGGCGGATGAAGCGGGCAAAATGTGTATAACTGGACGCCAGGCTATGAAAACAAGCGTTTGCGTTAACATAAAAACCGCATGATTACGCCGTTCTTGGGGATATGTAAAGACTTGTTTACAATGTGCATAACTGACGATGAATTGTGGATAATTTTTACGCACAGCCTGTGGACATCTGAAGAAAAGGGAAAAAATCAGGTAAATACGGGCTGTATGGGAGTTTCCCGGCTGTGAAATTTTCCAGTTATCCACAATGTGTGCAGTGAATTTGATATGTAGGAGTGGAGTAGACAAATGAAAGCGATTATTGACGGATTACTCGTATTGTCTAATGAAATCGTAACGGGACATATTCTGATGTATGAAAAGGACATATGGAAAATCGTACCGCGGCACCAGTTCCGCGCCGGCATGTGCACGGAATTGATTGACGCCAACGGCGGCTTTGTCGTGCCGGGCTTTATTAACGAGCACATCCACGGCTGCGCCGGCGCCGACGTGATGGACGAAGACGGGCAGGCCTTGGAAACGATGCGGAAGGCCCTGCCGGCTACGGGCGTCACGTCCTTTGTGGCGACGACTATGACCCAGTCGAAGGAAGCGATGGCCGGGGCGCTGGAACGCATTCGCCAGGCCATGGGCAAGCAGGGCGGCGCTCAGGTTCTCGGCGCCCATCTGGAAGGACCCTTCGTGAGCGAAGCCTATAAGGGGGCCCAGGCGGCGGGGCACCTCGCGGCTCCCGATTTTTCCTGGATTGCGCCCTATGCTGACGTCGTGAAGATCGTCACCGTAGCGCCGGAAGTATTGAAGAACAAAGACTTTTTGAAGGATTGCCGGGACCATCAGATTCTCGTGTCGCTGGGACACAGCGCGGCGACGTATGAAGAGGTCATGGAAATCGTCGACGCCGGCGGACTGTGCCATGCGACGCACCTGTACAACGCCATGGCTCCCTTCCACCATCGGCAGCCCGGCCTCGTCGGCGCGGCCCTGCTGTCGCCGAAGGTACACTGCGAGTTGATCTGCGACAACCTGCATGTTCATCCGGCGGCGCAGAAGCTGGCCTATCAGCTGAAAGGCCGCGACGGCATTATTCTCATAACCGATTCGATGCGTGCCTGCCTGCAGGGCGACGGCGAATCGGAATTGGGAGGCCAGGCCGTATACGTCAAGGACGGACAGGCCCGTCTGGCCGACGGTACGCTGGCCGGAAGCACAGCCGTCATGAATCAGGTCGTGCTCAACTTCCTCATCAACAGCGGCGCGTCCCTGCCCGACGTCGTGGCCATGGCTTCAGCTAATCCGGCAAAGGACTTGGGCCTGTACGACCGCCTGGGCTCGCTGGAAGAAGGAAAGCAGGCCGACGTTGTCGTATTGGACAGCAACGATTTCCACGTGAAGCAGACGGTCATCGCCGGCGAGCTTGTGTATGATGAATTGGCAAAATAGGTTAAATCGATGGATCACAATCGGGGTCGGTTTTCTCGTAGCAGCAGCGCTGCTTACGGCCTGTCAGCCGGCCCCGGAAACAAAGGCAAATGTATCTGGCAGCGAAACAGTGGAAGAACGAGCTGCGCGCATCGTTGCGGCCATGTCGCCGGAAGATAAGGCCGGACAGGTGATGATGGTCGGTTTAATGAATGAGAAGCTGCAGCCTGAAGACCTGCGGCAGCTGGCAATCTGCCGGGCCGGCAACGTCATTTTGTTTGACCGCAATATGCAGTCGCCGGCGCAAGTCCGGGCTTTGTCCGGCGAAGTGAAACAAACGATTGAAAGGCAATGCGGCATAGCGCCATTTATTGCTGTTGACCAAGAAGGCGGACAGGTACTGCGCATGCGGGATCAGTTTCTTCCTGTTCCCAGTCAGGAAGAAATCGGCCGCGGCGGCAGCCCTGGGAAAGCCAGACAATGGGCTGCCGATACAGGACGTGAATTGAAGTCTATGGGGATTAACGTCAATTTTGCGCCCGTTGTCGATTTAGGTTCTTCGGCAGAGCGCTCATACGGCAGCGATCCGGAAATGGTATCGGCATATGCAGTACAGGCTTGTCAAGGCTATGCAGAGGCGGGTATTTGGTGTGCTATTAAACACTTTCCCGGAATCGGCAAGGTTCAGACAGATCCGCATATAGACGGAGACAGCGTTGCGGCTTCTAAAGACGAGCTGATGCAGCAGGATCTGAAGCCCTTTGCAGTGATTATACGGCAAATACCTGCTGATGCCATGCTCATTATGGTGTCGAATGTTACCTTTCCCTCTTTGGATGCGGAATATCCGGCATGCGTATCGCAGACGGTTATGACGGATTTGTTGCGGGAGACATATGGCTACAAGGGCCTTATCGTATCGGACGATATGGAAATGGGCGCCATGGCCAAGCATTATGCCTTTTCCGACATGGGTGTCATGGCCTTGAAAGCTGGTGCCGATATGGTGCTGGTTTGTCATGATTACGGTCATGAACAAGAGACACATGACGGCATAGTAAGGGAATATAAGGCAAATCCGGAATTTCGCCAAATGGTTGATGAAAAAGTAATGCATATTGTAGAAACAAAATTGAAAATGAATTATTTGTAAACTGTGTTCTGTAGAATATAGTAAAAGACCATGCAGCGTCGGTTCGTAACGGCCGAACGAGGCATGGTCTTCTTTGTTTCCGAAACGGCTTCAGCGAGGAGCCTTTCGGTATGTTTTTCTGTAGTCGCGGGGAAGAAGCTGCGTCGCTTCCTTGAAGGCCTTGGTGAATTTTCCCTGCGTTTCGTAGCCTACGGCGGCGGCAATCGCGGCGATGGAGTCGTCCGTCTGCTGCAGGAGCTCCATAGCCCGGCGGATTCGGTAGGATCGCATGTAGGCGGCGATGGGCTGGCCGTAGACGGCTTTGAAGGTCGTTTTCAGGGACGACGTGTTGATGAAATACGTCTTGGCTAATTCGTCGATGGTGTACCGCTTGTCCAAATTCGCCGTCATGAGGGCGTGGATGTCCTGTACGACCGACGCCAGCTGGGCGTCGCAGCTTTGCTGGGCCGCGGGAGCGTCGATGTCGGCGCGGACGAGATACAGGAGCAGCTCCAGGGCGGCGATCTTGCAGGCCGCCGGGCGGAAGGGCTCCGGCGTGTCGTACAGGGAGGAAAAGAGACGTTCCAGCTCCTGATTCGGCGGGAAAACGACGGGCGCCGCACCGTATTTTTCGATGAGTTTCTCCGCCGTCGTGCCGGCGCTGGCGATGATGTCGGCCGGCGTGCCATTCAGAGCGCGGAAATCGACGGCCAGTCCCGCCCCTTCAAAATAGCCTAAAGGCAGGGACATGGCCGAATCGGCGCAGCAGTCCATCATGTGAGCTGCCGTCGCTCCCGCGCCGACGTAAGAGACGAAGCCCTTCGTCAGGTTCCAGCCGGCCCGGCCGCTGCGGCAGAAGGTGACTTCGATGGCGTCGTGCAGCGCTTCATGGCGGAACGATACGGTCGGCGCGAGGATTTGCCAATAGGACAGCTCGATGCCGGGAAATATCGTCGCCGCCGTCATGCATCCCTTGCCCTCTGTGCGGACGGTCACGCTGCGGATAGGCGGCAGGCCCGTTTCCAGTATCTGAATGGAGCAGACGCCGTCCGGAATAGAGCGCAGCGCGTCTTCTAACTGAGCCCGGCGGTCATTCATAGGAATCACCTTCCTTGTCCGGCATCGGGCAGGCGATGTCGACGAGTTGCTCCGTCATGGCGTGCAGTGCTTCGGCTTGCCGGGTTCGTACGGCCTGATAGTATACTTCTTTGCCGTCGCGGCGGCTGGTAATGAGGCCGCCGGCCTTCAGCAGCTTTAAGTGATGGGATACGGCGGGGCTGCTCATGCCGACGAGGGCGGAAATATTGATGACGCATTCTTCGCAGTGGCACAGCAGCCAGAAAATGCGCAGGCGGCTGGCGTCGCCCAATAATTTAAATATATTCGATACGGTTTCAAAATCCTGTACGGCCGGCATGTGCTCCAGATGCTCGATAGACTGGCCGTGATGGTGCGGCAACGTAATCGGTTCCATAGAATCGGGTCTCCTTTCGCCCTTATTGTATCATAGGGGGCTGCCGAAGAAAACGGGAAGATAGGTTGCGGAAGCGGCGACGCCGGACGATTTTGCCCGATTGGAAATGGTTTTTGCCCAAACGGAACGGACTGGCTGCGCCGCGTTGACTTTCGCCGCCTCTATGGTATGATGTAGTCAAGAAAACGATTAAACAATTATTTAATCGTAAACACCTATACAACGAGAGGAGAGCTTACACATGAAAAAGACCTATAAAATCGACGTAGACTGCGCGAACTGCGCCAATAAGATGGAAGATGCGGCCCGCCATACGGCAGGTGTCGCGGCGGCGACGGTAAACTTCATGACCTTGAAGATGATCGTCGAATTCGAAGAAGGGGCCGACGTAAAGGCCGTCATGGAGGAAGTCCGCAAGAACTGCAAAAAGGTCGAAGACGACTGCGAAGTTTTCATCTGATGCACAGAAGCCGCCTGGGATAAGGCGGCGTTTGCTTTACGAGGTGACATACTATGAATAAGAAACAGAAAAAAATGCTCCTGCGCATCGTCGCCGCGGCCATACTCATGGTGGCCTTGGCCTTTGCGCCTGTCGACGGAGCGGCCCGGTTCGTGGCGTATACCGTGCCGTACCTGCTCGTCGGCTATGATATTTTATGGAAGGCTCTGAAGGGCATCAAGAACCGTCAGGTCTTCGACGAAAACTTCCTCATGGCCGTAGCGACGGTCGGAGCCATCGTGCTGGCTGTATATAGCGGCAGCGGCGACTATACGGAAGCCGTCGCCGTCATGCTCTTTTATCAGATCGGCGAACTCTTCCAGAGCTACGCCGTCGGCAAGAGCCGCCGCAACATCAGCGAGCTTATGGATATCCGCCCCGATTACGCCAATATAGAAAGAGACGGCCAGCTGGAACAGGTCGATCCTGACGAAGTGGAAATCGGCAGCATCATCGTCGTCCAGCCCGGCGAAAAGGTACCCATCGACGGCGTTGTCACAGAAGGGATGTCGAATTTGAATACGAGCGCCCTGACCGGCGAAAGCCTGCCGAGAGACGTCGCACCAGGAGACGAAATCATCAGCGGCTGCATCAACATGACCGGCGTCCTGCGCATTCGGACGACGAAGGACTTCGGCGAATCGACAGTATCGAAGATTTTGGATTTGGTCGAAAACGCCAGCTCCCGCAAGTCCAAGTCGGAAGACTTCATTTCCAAGTTCGCCCGCGTCTATACGCCGGCGGTCTGCATCAGCGCCCTCGTCCTGGCTATTGCGCCGCCTGTCGTCCGCATGGCCGCCATGGGCCTTGCGCCTGAATGGGGCACGTGGATTTACCGGGCTCTGACCTTCCTGGTCATCAGCTGCCCCTGCGCGCTGGTCATCAGCATTCCCCTGAGCTTCTTCGCCGGTATCGGCGGGGCCAGCAAGGAAGGCGTTCTCGTCAAGGGCTCCAACTATTTGGAAACCCTGTCCCAGACGAACATCGTCGTCTTTGATAAGACGGGCACCTTGACCCAGGGCGTCTTTGAAGTCAACGGCATTCACCACAGCGGCATGGATGAGGCCGAACTCATCGAGCTGGCGGCCCTGGCTGAAAGCGCTTCGTCCCATCCTATCAGCAAGAGCCTCCAAAAGGCTTACGGCAAGCCGATCGACAGAAGCCGCGCGACGGATATTCAGGAAATCAGCGGCCACGGCGTCATAGCCATGGTAGACGGCCGGCAGGTCGCCGCCGGCAACGACAAGCTCATGGCCAAGCTCGGCGTCAAAGCCATTCCCTGCCATCAGGCCGGCACGATTATCCACATGGCCGTCGACGGGGTCTATGCCGGCCATATCGTCATTTCCGATGTCGTAAAGCCCACGTCCCGCCGAGCCATCGCGGCCTTGAAGGACGCCGGCGTTCGCAAGACCGTCATGCTGACGGGCGACGCCAAGGCTGTGGCCGCACAGGTTGCCTCGTTCTTAGGCATCGACGAAGTATTCAGCCAGCTCCTGCCGGCCGATAAGGTGACAAAGGTAGAAGAGCTGCTGAGCCGGAAAGGGAAGAAGGAAAAGCTGGCCTTTGTCGGCGACGGCATCAACGACGCGCCGGTCCTGCGCCGGGCTGATATCGGCATCGCCATGGGGGCCATGGGCTCCGACGCGGCCATCGAGGCGGCCGACGTAGTCCTCATGGACGACGACCCGCTGAAAATCGCCAAGGCTATCCGCATTTCCCGCAAATGCCTGGGCATCGTATACCAAAACATCGTCTTTGCCATCGGCGTCAAGCTCCTCTGCCTTGCCTTGGGAGCTGTGGGCCTGGCCAACATGTGGCTGGCCATCTTCGCCGACGTCGGCGTCATGATCCTTGCCGTCCTCAACGCCATCCGGGCGTTATTCGTACACAACCTAGGAGGAACAGACTATGAAATTTCAACAGATTCGCAATGCGACGACCAAGCTGGAGTACGGGGGAACGACGTTCCTCGTCGATCCGTGGCTGGCTGATACCGGTGCTATGGGCTCGTTTCGCCAGATCAATAATCCTGACTTTTCCCCAATGCTGGACGAACAGCTCGATATTCCCATGCCTATGTGCGGATTGCCCATGGCGGCCAACGAAGTATTAAAAGGCGTCGACGCCTATATCGTGACGCACGTGCACCCGGACCATATCGATATGGGCCCCGACGGAACCTGCGGCGAACCGCTCTGCCATGATATGCCTATATGGGTGCAGAATGAAGGCGACGCCGCTGTCATGAAGGCATCCGGGTTTGCCGATGTTCGCCTGCTATCGGAACAAGGGACGACGGTACAGGGCGTTAAGTTGACGAAGATCGAAGGTCGGCACGGCACCATCGAGCCCTGCGGCCCGTCGTGCGGCGTCGTCTTGGAAGCCGAAGGCGAACCGACGGTATACCTCGTCGGCGACACGGTCTGGTTTGACGCCGTAGAGCAGGCTCTTCGGACCTATAGGCCCGCCGTCATCGTCGTCAACGCCTGCGCGGCGTACCTCAAAAAGAACGGCCGCCTCATCATGAATGCCGACGACATTGAGCTGATTCGCCGGGTTTGCCCCGACGCCTGGATTATTGCCAGCCATATGGACACAGTAGCCCACGCGGCTTTGACGAGGTATTCCCTGCGCCTGGTCTTGGAGGCTAAGGGCTTAGACAACGTATATATCCCCGACGACGGCGAAACGTACGTCTTCGATTGACATATTCATATCCCCTCTTTAATATATAAACGCGGCGGGGCAGATTCCATGATGCAGTGGGAATCTGCCCCGCCTTTGCTATGCGCTGTCGGATATTGTGCATTTGCAGTGAAAAAGACATGTCGGAACTTCTGGCGAGAATATAAGCTGGCGATACGATTGGCGATAAGCAGATAGTTGTTATGCCTGCCATGTTTTGATGGTATAATATAAATGAATAGAATTTTGTTTGCCATAGCAAAAGAATGAGAGGAGGCGATTGTTTTGAGTGAAATGGCTATGTTTTTTGGCGAGTCTCGGTACATAGAATATAAGCGGGAAGTTCCGAAAGATAGTTTAAAATACATGAAATCTGTTGTAGCGTTTGCTAATGGTGACGGCGGACAAATTATCTTTGGCGTTGAGGATAATACCGAAAAGGTTATTGGTGTACCTGCCGAGACCTTATTTCAAACGATGGATGCGTTGACGAATGCCGTAACGGATAGTTGTGAACCCATGATTATACCTAATATAATGGTTAGAGAAATAGATGAAAAGCAAATTATTATCATGGAGATAATGTCGGGAATGGAACGGCCATATTTTATTAAAAGCAAAGGAATGATTAACGGTACCTATATCAGGACTGCTGGAACGACTCGTCCTGCCGATCAAGTTATACTGCAAGAGCTAATTTTAGAAGGCAGTAATAAATTTTTTGATCAGGAACCTGTTTGGCATGGAATGGTTGCCGACTATGAAATTGATGCATTATGCCGGCAGTTGTATGAGATTGCGTTAAAAAATGCTAAAACGGCAGAACAAAGACAGGCTGTAAAAAGAGTTACAAAGAATACGCTGTTGTCTTGGGGCGTATTAGCGGAACGGCAGCATATGGTGCTGCCGACGAATGCATATTCCATGCTGACGAATACGAACGGTTTGCCGCCGCTTATCCAATGCGCCGTCTTTAAAACGGAAAACAGAGCTATATTTGTAGATCGCAGGGAAATAACCGGGACAGTACAGGAGCAAATAGAAAAGGCGCTGCAATATGTGCTGGAAAAAATAAATATGGGTGCCCGATTTCACGGCATCTATCGAGAAGATGTGTATGAATTGCCGCCAGATAGTCTAAGAGAATTAATTGCGAATGCAGTAGTACATCGAAGTTATTTAGAACCAGCTCCCATACAAATTGCCTTATTTGCCAATCGACTGGAGATTACATCTCCTGGTGGTTTGATGCGCGGCGTGACCGTGGCAAAAATGAAAGAAGGCTTTTCGAAGATTAGAAATAGAGCTTTAGCAAGCGCTTTTGCTTACATGAATATCATTGAGCAATGGGGAAGTGGTATTCCTAGAATTATGCATGAGTGCCAAGAGTATGGGCTTCCAGAATTGGAAATTATAGACTTAGACGGAGATATGCGAGTTAATTTATATAGGTGTACCAAGGCGAAGACTGACCAAAAGACTGACCAAAAGACTGACCAAAAGACTGACCAAAAGACTGACCAAAAGACTGACCAAAAGACTGACCAAAAGACTGAAAGCAACCCTATACTAACAGACAATGAAGCGGCTATTTGGCAAATATTGCAGCAAAATCCAAGTTGTACGCAGAAGGAAATGGCTGGGATACTGTCATGGAAGCCGGGAAAAATTAAATATCATATCCGCAATTTGCAGGCAAAAGGCCGGATTATACGGGTTGGGTCCCATAGGAAGGGCTATTGGCAGCTCGTTCAGCCAGAAAAATGATGAATGTTCCCGATTCGAAATGAAGAAGCCGGCGATGCCGTTTACATTTTAGACTATACGCACAACGCCCCGGCTTTATAACGAGAAAACGCCCCGTGTCAGCAGTATGACTGATACAGGGCGTTTTGTCATTTCTTCGTATTGGACAGTACGATGGCGGCGACCATGAGGACGCTGCCCAGGCATTCCTGGAGGCTGACGCCGTGGTTGTAGAACCAGACGGCCAGGAGAAAGCCGAAGACGGCTTCCATGGAAATGATGAGGGAGGCGTGGGCATCGCTCGTGTGCTGCTGGGCGATGTTTTGGGCCGAGAAGGCGAAGACCGTATTGAGCAGGACGAGGTAAGCGATGCCGATCAGGGCGTTTTCGTCGGCGCAGATCAGTGCGTCGGGCAGGCCGGAAAAGGGCAGGGCCAGCAGCCCCGGCGTCAATAGCTGAAAGAAGGTCATGGAAAACATGTCAGCCCCCTTGACGAAGTTGCCGACATATACGATTTGAATGGAAAAGCAGATGGCCGCCATGAGGGACAGGACGTCGCCCAAGGTAGGCGTCAGATTTCCCGGCTTCAGGCACAGCAGAGCCAGGCCGGTTACGGCCAGCAGGGCGCAGCCGACGTCGCGGCGGCGCAGGGGATTGTGGGCCAGGGCGGCGGACAGAAAGGGGACGAAAATGGCGTAGGACGTGACGAGGAAGGAATGGCGCTCTACTGTCGTCAGGGCCAGGCCGTTGAGCTGGAAGATGAAGGCGATGAACTGAATGGCGCCGATAATGACGCCGTATCGTATTTCGCGCCCCGTGCCGCGGAGTATCTGCTTATGGAAGAGCAGGAACATGACGGCGGCGGACAGGAGGAAGCGGGAACTCATGACGCCGAAGGCCGACAGGGAGGACAAGGCTTCTTTCGATGCGATAAAGCCGCCGCCCCAGATGACGGCGACGAGGAGAAGGGCAAGGTCTGCGGCGAGCATTTTAAGCCGCGGCGTACGGGACAGGTTCATGAAAACACCTCTGTATTAATGTGGCTGAAGACGCGGCGATGGCGTCTTGACTAATTACTGTATTATAACAAGTTTTTGCCATGCTTAAAAGGTAGGGCGAGACATGTGTCCAAAGTATTTGCCTGTCGGGGCTTTTCTTTTTATAATGGAAGACATGAAACCGAGAGCGCCGCAGCAGGCGCACTATAGAAAGGGAGAATATACGATGAAACGCGTACTGATAATTACTTCGAGCCTGCGGGCTCACAGCAATTCCGACGCCCTGGCCGAGGCCTTTGCCCGCGGGGCGAAGGACGGCGGCTGCGACGTGACCTGCGTCAGCCTGAAAGGAAAGAACATCGCCTTCTGCCGGGGCTGCCTGGCCTGTCAGGAACGGCAGGACTGCGTCATTGCCGACGACGCCGCGCCCATTGCCGAAGCGATGAAAGAGGCCGACGTTATCGCCTTTGCTACGCCTGTATACTATTACGGCTTGGCAGGACAGCTCAAGACCCTGCTGGATCGGGCCAACTGCCTGTTCCCGTCGGACTACCGGTTCCGGGACATTTATCTGCTGGCTTCGGCGGCTGAAGACGAGGCGACGACGATGGACGGGCCTATCCGCGGCATACAGGGCTGGATCGACTGCTTTGAAAAGGCACGGCTGGCCGGTACGGTCTTTGCCGGCGGCGTCAACGACGGCGGCGATATCGAAGGCCATCCGTCGCTGCAGCAGGCCTACGAAATGGGAAAAGAAATCTAAAAAAAGAGTTGAAATCGCCGTTTTTTGGTGATATAATTAAAAAGCTTGAATCGTGTCAAGCTCCTAACCCTTCTGCGGGAAGGGTCATATGTCCAAAAGAGGAGGTGATTTCGTGAACAAGTACGAAGTCATATTTATTGCAAAGCCGCTTGAAGAAGCAGAAGTAGATCCGATCGTTGAATTCGTGTCCAATTTGCTTACGAAAAACAGCTGCAATATCGAAAAGGTAGATCGCTGGGGCAAACGCCATTTAGCTTACCCGGTCAAGAAACAGGCCGACGGCTACTATGTGTTGATCAACTTTGAAGCAGATCCTGCTACGATCAAAGAAATCGACCGCGTTTTGAAAATCCGCGACGAAGTCCTGAAACACTTGATCGTCAAGATCGACGAATAACCGGAGGCGCGAAGGTATGAATTCAGTACAGTTATTAGGCAATTTGGCCCGTGACCCGGAAATCCGTTTTACGAAGACGGGCAGAGCCGTAGCCATGTTTACCGTCGCCTGCACTCGCACGTACGTGCCGATGGGCAGCACGGAACAGAGAGAATTAACTGATTTTATTCCTTGTGTTGCTTGGGGTAATTTGGCGGAAAGCTGCGGCAACAACTTAGCAAAAGGCAGCCGCGTGTTCGTTCAGGGCCGTATTTCCGTGCGTTCCTATGAAACGCCGGACGGTCAGAAACGGTACCGCACCGAAGTCGTTTGCGATCTCGTTGCCCAGGCCTTGGGAAGCGATCACCAGCAGATGCCTGTTCATCAGGCCGCTCCCGTACAGTCCAGACCGGCCGCTCCTGGCGCAGGTTTCGGCAGCATGGGTTCCGATGCTGTTGACGAAGAAATCCCATTCTAAAGTCAAACAAAGCCCTTCTTAATTTTTGAAGGAGGATACATAGATGAGAAGAGAACGCTCGAGAAAACCGAGAAGAAAAGTTTGCAGCTTCTGCGTAGATCATGCTGAACAGATCGACTACAAAGATATTGCAAAACTTCGCCGTTTCACAACAGAACGTGGCAAAATCCTGCCGCGCCGCATTTCCGGCGTTTGCGCAAAACATCAGCGCAAACTGACTGTTGCAATCAAACGGGCAAGAGCTATCGCTCTGCTTCCGTACACGGCAGAATAATACACCATGACATGAACTGTCCTGTAAGATCGTCTTGCAGGACAGTTTTTTTGCGCCTGTTTTGCGGCAGATGCAAGGGCGAAATGTGGTATAATTGGAATCATACCTGCGAAAGAGAGAAGGAGGCGCCGCTCGTGTCGATGCTGGAAGAAATGCTGTTTTTGCTCGTCCTGTTTGGAGCCAACGTCATTCAGGGGATTACGGGCTTTGCCGGGACGCTCCTGGCGATGCCGGCGTCGATTCTGCTCATCGGGCCGGATAAGGCCAAGGCTATCTTAAATATCATGGCCGTGCTGTCGTGCAGCATTATCGCCGTGCAGTCCCTGCGGTACGTCGACGTCCGGGAGCTGCTGAAAATCATCGCGGCGATGCTGCTTGGCATGGGCGTCGGAATGTATGCGTACGCCGTCTGCCCATTGACCTATCTGATTCCCGTGTACGGAGCCTTCGTCATGGCCGTCGGGGCGCGGAATCTGTACGCGAAAAAAGCCCCTTCCTTCTCGCGGAAAGAGGCTTGGGCCGTCCTATTGGGCGCCGGCGTCGTCCACGGCATGTTCGTGTCCGGCGGGGCCCTCCTCGTCGTGTACGCGGCGGCGACGTTCCGGGACAAGGAGGTGTTCCGCAGCACCCTGGCTGCCGTGTGGGTCATCCTCAACGGCCTGCTCATGGGAAAGGATTTTTTCAGCGGCGTATATGCCGGCGATGTCGTCTTTCTGACGGCGGTCAGCGTCGTGCCCCTGGCAGCGGCCATTTACGTCGGCACGGCGATTCACCGGCGCATCAACCAGGCCTTGTTCATGAAGCTGTCCTACGCCCTGCTGATCCTGTCGGGAGCTATGCTCGTCCTTTAGCGGCGGAGGATTTTTTCGATGCCTTCAATGGACGTAACGAAATTCGCCTTTTCGCGGCCGGCTTGATTGAGAAAGCCGGCTCTTACCATGTGGTCGAATAATTTCTCTAAGTGGTCGTAGCAGCCATGGATGTTGTACAGTATGCAGGGCTTGGCGTGGCGTCCCAGGCGGGCTGCCGAGATGGCTTCGGCGATTTCCTCCAGCGTGCCGGCCCCGCCAGGCAGGGCGATGAAGGCATCCCCCATCTGGAGCATGGTGTCCTTGCGCTGGCTCATCGTGTCTACCGTAATGAGCTGGTTCAGGCCCGTGTGGACCTCTTCGGCTGTCTTGAGAAACTCCGGGATGACGCCGATAGCCTTGCCGCCGTTGGCTAAGACGGCGTTCGCCAGCTTTCCCATCAGGCCGGTCCGGCCGCCGCCGTAGACCAGCGTAATGCCATGGGCGGCCAGCCATTGGCCCAATTCCGACGCCTTTTGTTCATAAATCGGTTCGCTGCCGGCGCTGGCGCCGCAGTAGACGGTAATATTCACGAATATGACCTCCTGTCTTTGTCTTTCTTTTTATTATACAGCAATATGCCTTCGGCGGCTTGCCGTTCTTGTAATCCCTTGGCGAAATATATGTAATATTTTTGTCGGGTCATTGGAAAGGGCCGCCGTTTTTCTGCGATTTTCGTTGTATTCCGGGAAGGGCAGGCGTATAATGTGATGTTGCAAGAGGTAACAAAAGGAGTTGACCTGAATTGAAAGCAACTACATGTATCGCCTGCGCAGTCTGCGCCTTAGGCCTGACGGCGCCGTGTCTGGCTGAGGAACCGCTGCCGGCAGCGGCTGTCGCCGTCGTATCGGTTCAGCCGGCGCAGGATGAGTCGGCTGCGTCGTGGCTCGAACCGGCTGCCGGCGAATGGTACGACTTGAAGGGTGAATTGGCTATGACGATCAGCGGCAGCACGATCAACGGCTGCCCCGTCGCGGCATCAGGAAACTGTACGTATGGATATCCCCGCACGGGCCATTTCACGATTTCCGAAAGCCAGGGGACGAGAACCCTGACGCTGGATTTGCTGGGCCATAAATCCCACCAGTATCTCATCGTCGACGGCAAGACGGCCCTGCGCCGCTCTATTCATCCCGAATACAGCGAATCGGTCGGCGGCATATACCTGGGCATGACAAGGGACGACGTGACGGCAAAGTACGGCTATCCTAATGAAATCACGGCCGATCAGGGCATGGAGCACTGGTCGTACGGCCTGCACCGCATGGACGTATTCTTCCAGGGCGGCATCGTCATGGCCGTCCGCCTGTATAAAGGCAGCGATATCAAATTTGATAAGTCCGGCCTGGGTGCCGACGCGGCGATGGCGGCCTACGCCGAAGCGTATAAGCTCGCTGCAGTGCCGGTCATTCCGGCAGACGACGGCGTCCTGTCGCCGGCCTACGACTTGCCTCAGGGCGAAAAATTCCACGTCAGCCAGCGTTACGTCCAGCTGTCCGTGGACTGACGAAAATATATTCATAACGCAGGTTCTTTCCCCTGTTTTGCGGGGCAAAGGGCTTGCGTTATTTTTGTATAGAACGCTCCATGGCGAAATTGACCAGGACTTGTCCTGCCCGATGAACGCACTGCCGGCGGACGACGGCGTAGCCTCGCTGCTCAAAAAACGGCCGGGCCGTCAGGGAGGCGTTGGTGCGGATCTTCGCATGGCCTTCGGCGGCGGCGCGCCCTTCGATGCGTTCCGCCAGGGCTTTGGCGACGCCGCGGCGCTGGTAGTCCTTGTGGACGTAGAGGCAGTCGAAGTACTCGCCGTCCCGGTTGGCGAATCCGACGATACGGCCGTCCTGCACGGCGACCCACGTGTCTTCCCCTTTTAAGAGGCCCTGCCATCGGGAGAGGTCCGGCTTTTTCGGGGCCCAGGCGTCGGCCTGCTCCGGTGTGTAATCCTTGAGGTTTACGCTGTGAATCGTATCGTAAAACAACGATACGACGGACTGTAAATCCCCTTCGTCGTAGGGGCGAATGAAGAGTGAAGTAAAAATTGTTTTCATAAGAGCTCCTGAAACGTGCAGAATTTGTATATCAGTATAGCAGAACAGAGCTCTTCGCAAAAGCTTTTTGACGAGCTTTTCATTCTTTGTTATGCTGTAGATAAAGCGAAATCATGAATGAAAAGGAGATGACTGCCATGACCTACGATTTTGATGAAATCATCGACCGCCGCCATACGAACGCCCTCAATACGGACGGCTTCCGCGGCTATATTTTCCACGCCGGACCGGAGAAGAAATTTCCCTTCGCCGACGACGAATTCGTCTGCATGTGGGTAGCCGACATGGAATTCGCCACGCCGCCGGAAATCTGCCAAGCCATGAAAGACCGCATCGACCGCCGCATTTTCGGTTATACCCTGCTGTGCGACGACTCTTACTACGACGTCTTTGCCGGCTGGTGCCAAAAGATGTACGGCTGGACCTTCCCCAAGGAAGAACTCGTCTTTTCGCCGGGCATCATTCCGGCCCTGTACGAGCTCGTCGAAGACCTCGTCAAGGACACGGAAAAAATCCTCATGGTATCGCCGGCGTACGGCTTTTTCCAGCACGCCGCCGAATACGCCGATCGGACCTACGTATGCTCGCCCTTTGTATACGATGCGGGCAAATTTTCCATCGACTTCGACGACTTCGAGGCGAAGGCCGCCGACCCGCACATGAAGCTGGTCATCTGGTGCAATCCTCACAACCCGACGGGCCGCATCTGGACGGAAGAGGAGCTCCGGCGCGTCGCGGCCATCGTAGAAAAGTATAACCTCTGGATTATCAGCGACGAAATTCACTGCGATCTCCTGCGCTGCGGCAAGACCCACACGCCGATGGGCAAAATCATGGCGGATTATCCCAAGCTCGTGACATGCATGTCGGCAAGCAAGACCTTCAACATGGCCGGCCTCATGTTCTCGGACATCATCATCCGCGACGCCGAGCTGCGGCGCCATTTTGCGGCCCGCGACAAGACTGTGGGATTCATCAATCCCTTGTCCCTCGAAGCCCACAAGGCGGCTTACCTCTCTTGCGGCGACTGGCTCGACCAGCTCCGGGCATATCTGGACGGCAACTTCCAGTTTGTCAAGGACTACGCAGCGGAGCACCTGCCGAAGATTTCCTTTGAAATTCCCGACGCGACGTACCTGGCCTGGATGGACATGAGCCCCTACCTCGGCGACGTAGAAAATATCCCCGATTTCTTTGCTAACGAAGCGGGTGTACTCCTCGAAGGCGGCGACAGCCTGTTCGTCGGCAACGCTAAGGGCTTTATCCGCCTGAACCTGGCCATGCCCCGTTCGATTATCGCCGAAGGCCTGAAGCGGATGGACGAAGCGATTCAGAAGCATTTGGCGGCGAAATAAGAAAAACAATTCTATAGCTGCAAATTGACATACCTCTCCGGTGAAGACGAGCCTTGCCTTTGCCGAAGAGGTTTTTTGCTGCCGATACAAGGGGGCAGATATTTGACGTGTTTTCGCAAATTCAGTATAATGGAAACATGCCGAGGCAGGTGCAGGCTTGTTTGAAACTGAATCGGCGTACCGGGCTGATACCGGTTATTTTTTTGCGGTTTTGATGACTTGTTTGATGCGAAATTGTGAGGAGTTTCTATGTATACAGTAACGAAACGGCTGGAAATCGCGGCGGCCCACCGCCTGAGCCTGAATTACGAAAGCCAGTGTGAAAACCTGCACGGCCACAACTGGATTATCTACGTGACGTGCCGGCGGGAAGAGCTGAATGAAAACGGCATGGTCGTCGATTTTAAGGACATATCCAATATCGTGAAAGGGAAGCTGGATCATGCCTATCTGAACGATGTGATTCCCGGCAATCCGACGGCGGAAAACATCGCCAAGTGGATCTGCGATTCCATTCCCTTTTGCGTCAAAGTGAGCGTGCAGGAATCGGAAGGGAATGTGGCGACGTATGAAGTATAAGTTTCCCGTCGTAGAAATCTTCGACAGCATCGAGGGAGAAGGAAAGCGAACAGGCTACCTGAGCACCTTTATCCGCTTCGCCGGCTGCAACCTCCGCTGTTCGTACTGCGATACGGCCTATGCCTTGTCGGCAGACGACGTGGCGGCGGAATATACAGCGGACGAATTGGCGCAGATTGTATTGGATAATCCCTGGAGCCGCGCGACTCTGACGGGAGGCGAGCCCATGCTGCAGCCCCTGCAGGAGCTGACGGAACGGCTTTGCTGCGGCGGCTGCGAGGTCAATATCGAGACGAACGGCGCCGTACTGTTGCCTTCCCGCCGGCCTGAGGGCTTGTTTTATACGATGGACTGGAAATCCCCCTCGTCGGGCATGCGCGAGGCCATGAAGCCGGAAAACCTGCAGGAACGGCTGACGCCTGCCGACGTCGTCAAGTTTGTCGTCGCGACGAAGGACGATTTAGACGATATGGCTTATACGATTTCCCATTTGCTGCCGGCGGCGCGGCCCCTGCTGTACGTATCGCCTGTGTGGGGCGAAATCGAGGCGGCGGCCCTCGTCGATTTCGTTAAGGAGAAGGGACTGGACGACGTGTGCGTGCAGGTGCAGCTCCATAAAATCATCTACGATCCGGAGGCCAGAGGCGTATAATGGACAAAGAAAAATTAAAGCAGGCGGCGGCGCTGATTTTGGAAGCCGTCGGGCAGGACGGCCGCGACGGGACGAAGGAGACGCCGGAGCGTTTTGCCAAGATGATGGAAGAACGGCTGGCCTACGCCGGCGTTTCCAACGAAGAAATCGCTAGGGAATTCGATAAGGTGTTTCCATGTGATGACGGCAATATGGTCGTCGTCAAGGACATCGACGTGTTCAGCTTTTGCGAGCATCACATTGCCCTCATGTACGATATGAAAATCGCTATCGGCTATATCCCCAAGGGCTGCGTCATCGGCTTATCGAAGCTGGCCCGCATCGCCGACGCCGTCTGCCGGCGTCTTCAGCTGCAGGAGCGCATCGGCGCCGATATATACGACGTGCTGCGGCGCATCGTCAAGACCGACGACATCATCGTCTGCATTCAGGGCGAGCATTCCTGCATGACGGCCCGGGGCATCAAGAAGCCGGGCTCCCAGACGCGGACCTTGTACGCCGGCGGCGTCTTTGACGATCCCCTGCGGCGAAACGAATTTTTTAACCTCATACGGTAACGCATACAGGCTCCCTTTCAGACGGATACGCTGTCTGAAGGGGAGCCTGTCATCGTTTCGGCCTTATGGGATGATTTGGATTGCGTCTTGCAGTTCTTTTTCTAATTTCAGTCGATGGGCTTTTTCATATAAGCCGGCCATGCTGCCGTCGTGGAGGAAGATGACCTGCCGCCCTAATTTGATTTTCTTTTCCTTGATCATGTCGAGGACGGCGGCGAAGGCTTTGCCGGAGCTCGTCGGGTCGAGGAGAATCCCCTCGTGGCTGGCCATGAGGCGGACGGCGTCGCGGACATGGCGGTCCGCTTCGCCGTATCCCTTGCGGATATAAGCCGTCTCGATGTGCATGTCGCTGTCGTCGAACTCGAAGCCGTACGTTTCCTTTACCTGCCGGAAGTAGTCGCCCAAGCGGTCTTCGTCGAGGGGCTTGACGGCGATGCCGACGGGCTTTAAGGACGAGCCGATGGCTTTCAGGCCGCAGTATAAGCCGACGTACGTGCCAAGGGTCGTCACGGGGACGTAGACCGTCGCTCCCTGCAGGTACTGTTCCTGAGCCTGCTTGTCCAGCTCGGCGGCGCAGTCGTAATAGCCCAGCATGCCCGTCGCGTCGCTGCCGCCCATGGGGATGAAGTACAGGCGATGGCCCTGGGCGATTTCCTGTTCCATGACGGCCTTTGCCGTTTCTTCCAGCTGGACCGCTTCGGGGCGGCCGTCGTCCTTCTTGACGACGGTCCGGGCGCCGAACAGGCTGCTGAGGAGCAGGTTGCCGCTCAGCTCGCCGTCGTAATGGCCGACGGAAATGACGATGCTGCGCAGGCCGTATTTCGCCGCGGCGGCCGCCGTGAGACGGCAGTGGTCGGAGCGGATGTCGCCGACGGTGACGACGGTGTCGGACTGGGAATTGACGGCGTCGAACAGCAGGTATTCCAATTTACGCAGCATGCCGCCGCCTCCGCCGAAGGGCGTCACGTCGTCGCGCTTTATGTAGAGTTCCCGGAAGAGCTCCTGAGACAAGCCCGAAAGGTACTGCAGCGGCGTCGGGTGCTCGTCCAGAAGGGTCAGTTTCGGTCGTAATGTGTTCATAATCAGGCCTCCTTTTATCTTCTACGCTTAATAGTATCATAGATAAAATTGGGAGAAAAGAGGAAACCACGGGCCCCGCCTGCAGAATATGCGGCGGGGCCCGTGGTTGGGGAAGCGATATGAGTCGCGGCGGCTGGCGTCAGATTGACAGGCGCTGCCGCCGGCGGTCGGTTATAAGCCGGGCAGTACGACTACCATGATGTGCGAAATGATGTAGTAGGAAATGGCCCCCATGATGGCCGTGCAGGGAATGGTCATAACCCAGGCCGTGACCATCTGACGGGCTACGTTCCAGTGGACGGCTTTGGCCCGCTGGGCCGCGCCGACGCCCATGATGGAGCCGGAGACGACGTGCGTCGTCGAGACGGGCAGGTGGAGCATCGTCGCCGAGAAGATGACGACGGCCGAGTTCAGGTCGGCTGCAAAGCCGTGGATGGGGTGCATCTTGAAGATCTTGCCGCCGACGGTGCGGATGATTTTCCAGCCGCCGACGCTGGTGCCGAGAGCCATGGCCAGGGCGCAGAGGAACTTGACCATCGTCGGGACTTCCAGCGTGTCGATGACGCCGCCCGACAAGAGGGCCAGGGTGATGATGCCCATGGACTTCTGGGCGTCGTTGGAGCCGTGGGAGAAGGCCATGAGGGCCGCTGAGACGACCTGCAGCCTGTTGGCCGTCATGTTGATCTTAGCCGGCTTGAAGTTGCGGCAGACGACGAACAGGATGTTCATGATGATATAGCCGACGACGATGGCCGTAACGGGCGACAGGATGAGGGACAGGAAAATCTTGATGATGCCCCAGTCGTTGAGGGCCGCCGTGCCGACGGAAAAGGCGACGGCGCCGATCATGCCGCCGATGAGGGCGTGGGACGAGCTGGAGGGCATGCCGAACCACCAGGTCAGCAGGTTCCAGACGATAGCGCCGACGAGGCCGGCGACGATGACCAGCTCGTTGATCATGGCCGGCGACGTGACGATGTCGCCGCCGATGGTCTTGGCGACGCCCGTAGAAATCATAGCGCCGACGAAGTTTAAGAAGGCCGACCCCATGATGGCGATGCCCGGCCGGATGGCCCGCGTCGAGACGCAGGTGGCGATGGCGTTGGCCGTATCGTGGAAGCCGTTGATAAAGTCGAAGGCCAGGGCCAGGACGACGACCAGGATAATTAACGGGGTATCAAGCATACTTCATCGTCACCTCTTTTATGATATTGCCGAGCTCTTCCACTTCGTCCGACGTGTCTTCCAGCGTGCCCAGCACGTCTTTCCAGCGGATGATGTCGAGCAGGTCCATTTCGCCGTTGAAGATGCGGGAAATTTCGCGGCGGTAAATGTTGTCGACTTCCGTTTCGATTTTGCTCAGGCGGTTGGCTCGTTCCATGAGCTCCGCTTCGTTTTTGTCGATATTTTTCAAGAGCGAGAAAATGTCTTTCAGCTCTTTGCCCATGAGCTCCAGCTGGTCGACGATGTCGACGGCGGCCGGCGTCATCGTTTTGATGTGGTACAGGCTGATGCGCATAAGGGAGCCGTGAAGCTGGTCGATGCAGTCTTCGAGCTGGCATGTGAGCTTGTAAAAGTCTTCGCGGTCGATGGGCGTAATAAATACGCGGCATAACTTCATGATGACGTCTTCATTGATTTTATCCGACGTGTGCTCCAGCTGGGCGATATCCTTCATGTACATGGAAATATTGGCCGTGTTGGTCATGACGTCCTTGGCGATGAGGGTGCCGCGGTGGAAGTTTTCGGCGTTTTCAATCAAATAATCAAAAAACTCTTCATGCTTGTTGCTGATACTGAACATCTATGTGACTCCTCCTAAGTAATGATTGGTTCCAGTATATAATATATCGTTTGTCATTATGTAAAAGAAATGTAAAGAATTTGTAAAATTATTGGGGGAAATGGGAAAAAATCGGGACGATAAACGTTTTTTTTACCCTTGTATATGCTATAATCTATACAGACGAGTAAAGCAAATTTTACATACGCATGCCTGAAGGAGGATATGTTTTATGGTAAACACACGCAAGGTGGTCATCGTCGGAGCCGGCCACGTAGGCTCTCACGTCGCATTGGCCCTGATTCAGTCCGGCGAAGCCGACGACATCGTCTTGATTGATATTTTGAAGGAAAAGGCCCAGGGACAGGCGATGGACCTGGACGACGGCGTCAGCGGCGCCTTGTGCGGCAACGATGCCCAGATCCGCGCCGGCGGCTATGAAGAACTCAATGACGCCGACATCCTGGTCATGGCCTTTGGCCGCAGCCGCAAGCCCGGCGAAACGCGCCTCGACATGTTCGACGATTCGATCCGCATGGCTCAGGAAGTCATTTCCCATCTGAAGCAGGTAGACTTCAAGGGCATCATGCTCAGCATATCCAACCCTGCCGACATCATCTGCGAATACATCCGCCGTCAAATGGGCTGGGAACGCAATCGCTGCTTCTGCACCGGCACGAGCCTCGAAACGTACCGCCTGCTTCGCGTCCTGTCTCATCGGACGGGCTACGCCCGCCGCTCCATTCAGGGCATGTGCATGGGCGAACACGGCAACTCCAGCTTCATCGTCTGGTCCCAGGTATACGTCGGCGGCAAGCCCTTCGCGGCCCTCATGGCGGAAAAGCCGGATCTGGCGGCGCTCAGCCTGGACGACTTGCAGACGGAAGTCAAGCGGGCCGGCGACATTGAAATCGACGGCAAAGGCTGCACCGAATTCGGCATCGCCAACGCGGCGTGCATGATCATTTCGGCTATTTTCCATGACCAGAAGCTCGTATGGCCCTGCTCGACGGCCTTGTTCGGCGAATACGGCGAAGAAAACGTAGCGGCCGGCGTGCCCTGCGTCATCGGCAAGGACGGCATGGAAGGCGTCGTCGAAGTCGCCCTGACGGAAGAGGAACAGAAGAAGTTCCACGATTCGTGCGATATTCTCCGCAGCTTCCTGGACCGGGCCGAAGGATTATAATTTTCATGCGTTATGGCAGGCTGTGACGAAGGCTTTCGCCGCAGTCTGCTTTTGTATTTAACTACTGTGTTGAGGTGAAAAGAAGACATGAATTTCTTATTGACCAGACAGGCGTCTCATCCTGTAGACCGGATGCTGCCGATGCCGAAATTGTTTGCCTATGGGCTGCAGCATGTCCTGGCCATGTATTCCGGAGCCGTCGCCGTGCCGATCATCGTGGCCCAGGCCCTGCATCTGACGCCGGAGCAGCTCATTCATTTGATTAACGCCGACTTGTTTACTTGCGGCATTGCGACGATTCTCCAGACCGTCGGCTTTTGGAAGGTCGGCTCCCGCATCCCCATGATACAGGGCGTTACCTTCGCTTCGGTTACGCCGATGATCATGATCGGGCAGGAGCACGGTATAACGGCCATATACGGGGCGATTATCGCCGCCGGGTTGTTCACCTTCCTCGTCGCGCCCTATTTCAGCCGCCTGATCAAGCTGTTTCCGCCCGTCGTCACGGGTACGATTATCATGATGATCGGGATTACCCTCCTGCCCGTGGCCGTGCGCTGGGTCGGCGGCGGCAACCCGTCTTCGCCTGACTTTGCCAGCCCTATGAACCTGTTTCTGGCGGCCTTTACCCTGGCTATCGTCGTGGCCATTTACCGCTGCGGCAAGGGCTTTGTCAGCAACGTATCTGTCCTCATCGGGCTCATCTGCGGCACCATCTTGTCCATGATATTAGGCGTGGCTAACTTTGACGAAGTCGGGCGGGCCGATTGGATCGGCATCATCACGCCCTTTTCCTTCGGCCTTCCGACCTTTAACGTCGGCTCGATCATTTCCATGATCATCGTCATGCTCGTCGTCATGGTAGAAACGACGGGCGACTGCATCGCTATCGGCGAAATCGTCAAGCGCCCCGTCGGCAGAGGCCGGCTGGCCCGCTGTCTCCGCGCCGACGGCTTGTCGACGCTGATCGGCGGCATCTTCAACAGCTTCCCCTATACGGCCTTCGCCCAGAACGTCGGCCTCATCGCCGTCACGCGCGTCAAGAGCCGCTTCGTCGTCGCCGCTTCGGGCGTCATCCTCATCCTGCTGGGGCTGTTCCCGAAGATGGCTGCCGTCGTAGCCTGCATTCCCAACGCCGTCCTCGGCGGCGCAGGCATCGCCATGTTCGGCATGGTCATTGCCAGCGGCGTCCGGGCTTTGGCCAAGGTCAAATTTGATGGAAACTACAACCTCATGCTCGTCGCCGTCAGCATCGGCATGAGCATGATTCCCCTGACGGTCCCGAATTTCTTCCAGCATTTCCCCGACGTCGTGAAGGTTATCTGCCAGAGCGGCATTACCCTGGGCAGCCTGACGGCCGTCGTGCTGAACATTTTGTTCAACGGGTTTAAGCCGGAAGAAGATAAGACCCAGGCCGATCAGGCGTAATATAATAGTATTTGCAGAGGGAGCGTACATGAAGAGACATTTACTGACCCTGGCCTGTACATGGGCCGCAGCAGCCGGAATTGCCTTGGCTGCAGAACCGCCTGCGCCGGTCCTGTCGGTGCAGGCAGCGCAGATTCAGACGGCAGAGGACGAGAGCCGCCGGTCTGACGCGGACAGTGCGCCGCCTCGCAGCCGCGCGGAAGCGGGTGAGCCTGCTTCTGCCGATACATCTGCGCCTGCCCGTTCTTCCAAAGACAAAAAGCAGGATCGCAACGCCGGAACGAAAACCGGCGAAGACCGAAAAGACCAGGCCGGACAAGCGGCTCCGGCTCCGGTAGTGACGGTACAATCGAAAATGCCGCCAAACGTGACGGTAGAAATAAAAAAGGCCCCCGCGGAAACGACGCCGAAGCCCCGGAAACAGACGGAGCAAGGCCGAAAAATCGGCATCAACGCAGCCAGCCGCATGCTCATTTTGTATGAAAACGGCAAAAAGGTACGCATGTACCACGTAGGCGTCGGCACGCCGTCTACGCCGACGCCGCCCGGCTTTTACAGCGTGCAGACGAAGGAAGTCGACCCGACGTGGATCGACCCCAGCGATACGACCGTACAGATTCCGGCGGGCCCCGACAATCCCCTGGGCTATCGCTGGATCGGCTTTCACGGTACCTACGGCATTCATGGGACCAATAATCCTTCCTCCGTAGGCTATTACGTGTCCAACGGCTGCGTCCGCATGTATGAGGAAGACGTGGAAGAGCTGTATCCTCTCGTATCCATCGGTACGCCGGTCACGGTCTATTATGACCGCATCGTCATCGACAGCGCGGCGGATCATACTGTTTCGTACTACATCTATCCCGACGGCTACGGCTGGCAGCCGCTGACCGTTCAGGACGTGCGGCGGGCCTTGGCCGGCTACGGCGTGGAAAACTTTGTGACGGCCGAATCCATCGCCGCCAAAATCGCCGCGTCAGACGGGCAGCCGACGTATATTGCCAAAGCGTACGACCTGTATGTAAACCGGAAGAAGCTGCCCCTGCGGGCCCTGAAAGCTCACGGCATCACCTATCTTCCGGCTGTCGCCGTCGCCACGGTGCTGCGCCTGGATCTGCACTGGGACAACAGCCGCCGGCTGCTGACCAGCCCCTACGGCTCGGCTCCGGGCGTCGTGAGAAATAACGTCGTATACGTAAATGCCGCCTTTGCCGACAGGCTGTTTCATTTGTCCGGCACGCTGACGGGGGACTTGATTTACAACATGCAGTCCCAAGCGCCGCCTGCACCTAAGGCGGCTGTAAGCGTGACCATATCGCCGACGGACGGCCCGTCGCTGAAGACGACGTGATAAAAAACGGCTCCGCTGTTAGGAGAATCGCCTGTATTTAAGGCGATTTCCTACGGCGGGCCGTTTTTATTTGGGATATATGGAGCGGTCCTGTGTTGACAAATAGAATATAGTGATTTATAATTGACATATGTCAAAAATAAAACGTCGTACAGGCTGGCGTCAGCCGGTCATAGAAAGGGATGGACAAGTATGAAAATTGCAGTTACTTATGAACAGGGCCAGATTTTTCAGCATTTCGGCCATACGGAACAATTCAAGATTTACGAAGTAGAAAACGGCGCAGTCGTCAGCGCAGAAGTCGTCGATACGATGGGCAGCGGCCACGGCGCGCTGGCCGGATTTTTGCAGGCTCAGGGTGTCCATACGCTGATCTGCGGCGGCATCGGCGGCGGAGCGCAAATGGCTCTGGCTCAGGCCGGCATCGCCTTGTACGGCGGCGTACAGGGTTCGGCAGACGAAGCCGTAGCAGCTCTGCTGGCGGGAACGCTCTCCTTTAATCCTGACGTGCACTGCGACCATCATGACCATGCACACGGCCACGGCGATCATGCCTGCGGCGAACACGGCTGCGGCCAGCATGAACATCACGGCTGCGGACACCATCACTAATTAAACCAAGGCAAGACCATATACGACAGCGAAAGAAGGGTTGAAGATGAAAGAAATTACGGCATTTTATTTAAACGGCTGCCCCTACTGCCGCAACGCGAAGGAGGCGCTGGCAGAATTAGTCAGCGAAAATCCGGCCTACGGCGAGGTGCCCGTCCATTGGTATGAAGAATCGGAATCTCCCGACGTAGTTCAGGGACACTCCTACTATTACGTGCCGTCCATGTTCATCGGCACAGAAAAGCTCTATGAAGCCCAGCCGGGCCAGTCGTATGATGAAATTAAGAGCCATGTGAAGGCAGCCCTCGACGCTGCTATGGCTTAGGCCATGTACCTGCTGATTTTTCCCACAGAAATCGGCAGGTATTTTTTTATGCGTACAGGGAGGCGACGTGCTCCGGCGATAGGCCGATATGGGACTGGTTGGGGGAAACGCAGGCCAATACCGGGAGATTCGTCAGCGCCTGGATTTGCACGACGTTGTCCCGTTCCATGAGCGTGTCCCCGTAATTGTTGACGATAAAGCCTTTGACCGGCAGCCCCTGGGCTTTCATGTAGAAGGCCGTCAGGGCTGCGGCGTTGATCGCGCCGAGGCCGGCCGGCGATACGATGACCGACGGGAGGCCGAGCCAGCGGATCAGATCGGTCAAGTACCAGCGATGGGCGTCGTCGATTCGAATCGGGCAGATGATGCCGCCGCAGCCTTCGACGGCAAAGGCGTATAAAAATAAAGACCACAAGGCCGTGTCGTTTCCCAGGTAGCAGCTGCTGATGAGATAGGTGTAGGAAACGCCGAAGCCGTATACGACGGCCAGATTGACATACACGGCGGCAAAGACGCGGCGGCGCGTCCAGGGATAATGCGGGCCGGCGAGACGGCCGGCTATCCAGGCTCCGGCAATAAATCCCAACAGGTAGCCGAAGGTAGGCTGAAAGACATAGGACGGCCCGCCGCCGGCAGTAAATACGGGCAGGCCGGCTAGGCCCAGAACGACGTACAGCGTTACGGCGGCAGCTCCTTTCGCCGGGCCCAGGACAAGGCCGGCTAAGGTCGTGAACAGGAGCTGCAGCGTAAAGGGGCAGACTGGGATGGGGATGCGGATAAACGCGCCGATGGCGGTCAAAGCGGCGAACAGGGCGATATAGGATACGTCGCGGATCGTGCCGGGCGGAGACGCAGGGCGAGAGTACGGCGGCATGGACATCACTCCTTGTTTGTTATCTTTTTAATTAAGGTATATATGTTTACAAATATAGGGAAAGTATAGCCTAAACAAAGACGTAAGTCAACTTCTTTTATAGAATAAAAGTTAACATACTGCGATAAAAGTGAACTAAAAAAGTATTGATTAAGCGTGCGAAGTGTGCTATACTAAAGATACTCAATAGATAATCATTATTTTTTAGATAGATGAGGAGGGAGTCATATGCGAATTGGCGAAGGCACCATTACGGAAATCCTCGACGGCGGCCTGGCGAAAGTCCGCGTCAACCGCGATCATTTATACGTTGCCTGCAGCGCCTGCTTTGGCGCCGAGCACGTCTACGTGACGGCGAGAAACAGCCTCGGCGCTCAGGAAGGACAGGACGTGCGGTATGAAGTGCAGGACGAGCACCTTGTCATGGGGGCTTTTATCTGTTTTATCGTCCCCTTGTTCCTGGTTATATTAGGCGGCATCGGCGGCTACTCCTTCGGCGAGACGGTTTTGTCGGCCTTGATTGGCGCGGCAGCCGGATTGATAGTCAGCGCCGTATTGGTTAAGCTGTACGATTCGTCCCTGGGAAAGAAAATTGATACGAAGGCTACGATCACGGAGATCATCGAAACAGACGACGACGAGTCGTAAATACAAAAAGGCTGGCCCGAAGACACAGGAGTTCTTCGGGCCAGCTTTTTGTATTGTAGAGAGGTGATTATTTGTTTAATACGCCTTCGAGGTATGTGGCCGTATCGGTCAAGCTGTCCGATACGTAGCTTTCGATATCGCCCTTGTCGCAGTGCATGGCGAATTCCGGGTCGATAGGCAGCTTAGCCGTATGGGGGATTTCGTATTTGGCCGCCGATTCTTCTACATGGCTCGGGCCGTAGATTTCATGACGGGAATGACAGTCGGGACATTCGAAATAGCTCATGTTTTCGATGAGGCCGAGGACGGGGATGTGCATGATTTCCGACATCTTCAGGGCCTTTTCGACGATCATGGAGACGAGCTCCTGCGGCGACGTGACGATGAGGATGCCGTCGACCGGCAGGGACTGGAATACCGTCAGGGGGACGTCGCCCGTTCCCGGCGGCATGTCGACGAACATGTAGTCGATATCGCCCCAGACGACGTCGGTCCAGAACTGTTTTACGGCGCCGGAAATGACCGGTCCGCGCCATACGACGGGAGCCGTCGTGTCTTCCAGGAGTACGTTCATGGACATGACTTTAATGCCCGATTTTGTTTCTACAGGGAAAATGCCGTTGGCGTCGCCTGTAGCCCGTTCTGTCAGGCCGAAGGCCTTCGGGATGGACGGGCCGGTGATGTCGGCGTCGAGGATTGCCGTCTTAAAGCCGCGGCGCTGCATTTGTACGGCCATGAGGGACGTGACGAGGGATTTACCTACGCCGCCTTTGCCGCTGACGACGGCGATGACGTGTTTTACGTGCGTTCCTTCATGGGGCTGAGCCTGAAGGCTCTGCGGCTGCGTGCGGCTGGAGCATTCGCTGCTGCAGCTGGAGCAGTCGTGATTGCAATTTTCACTCATTACTATCATTCTCCTTTTTGGGATTACATTTTCCGGCCTGACAGCGCGTGTGGCAGCAGGAGCCGGTATGTTCACAGAGTTGTATGTGGCCGCCTTCGATGAGAAGGCGCTTTCCATGGACGAGAGCATCAGCAATTTTTCGGCGGGCGCCGTCGTAAATCCCCGTGACGGTCGTGCGGGACACGTCCATCTGGGCGGCGCACTGCTCCTGCGTCAGCCCGAGCAAATCGATCAGGCGGATGACTTCGTATTCATCAATGCGCATGATGATGACCTCAGCGTCGGCTGCGCAGCCGGACGGGGCGAACTCGCCGGCCTTGGGCAGAGAACAGACGCGGCGGCACCGCGGCGGTCTCGGCATGGAATTACCTCCCTTTTCAGTGATTCAGTATTATTATAAAAGTATAGATGACATATGTCAACAATACCTCAAGCCTTATTTCCATAGGTTTCTTCATAGCGCTTGCGCTTGCGGACAAAGGTCGACGGCGTGATGCCCAAGGCCTTGGCGGCGGCGCGGACGTTGCCCTCCTGTTCGTAGGCCATCGTCAGGTAATGGTATTCCAGCTTTTCCAGCGTTTCGTTTAAGTCGGAAGGGAGTGCGTCCGGTACTTCGGCTGCCGTCTCCGGCGCAGCTTCTTCGGCTTCCTGCTCGGCTGGGACGACAGGATTCGTCGGCCGGAGCAGGTGGAGGTCTTCCGGCTTGATTTCGTCGCCGGAGCTGATGATGACGGCCCGTTCGACGATGTTTTTCAGCTCGCGGATATTGCCGGGCCAGGGGTATTCGTTCAGGAGCTGAATGGAAATGTTGGAAAACCTCTTCTTAAAATTGTATTTTTGATTGAGCTTGCCCAAAAACGACAGGGCCAGGGGGGTAATATCCTTTTTGCGGAACCGCAGGGGCGGGATGGAAATGGGAAAGACTGTGAGGCGATAGTATAAATCCTCGCGGAATTGGTCGTTCTTCACCATGTCTTCCAAATTGCGGTTCGTCGCCGCGATGATGCGCACGTCGATTTTTATCGGCTTGGTGCCGCCGACGCGCATGATTTCCTGCTCCTGAAGGGCTCGCAGCAGCTTGACCTGCATGTCTTTCGGCAGCTCGCCGATTTCATCGAGAAAGAGTGTTCCCTTGTCGGCTAATTCGAACAGGCCGATTTTGCCGCCCCGGCTGGCTCCGGTAAAGGCGCCGCTTTCGTAGCCGAAGAGCTCGCTTTCGATGAGGCTGGGCGGGATGGCGCCGCAATTTACCTGGATGAAGCTGTTTTTGGCCCGGCTGCTGTGCTGGTAGATATATCGGGCCATGACTTCCTTGCCGACGCCCGTTTCGCCGAACAAGATGACCGTCGTGTCCATGGGGGCGACGCGGTTGGCCAATACCATGGCTGCCAGGGCCGTTTCATCGCGGACGATGAGCTCCCGCTCCGTAAGGGGCGTCTGAATGTGTTCCAGCTCGAGGCGAAGGCGCTCGATGGCGTCGGTCTTTTCCTGTATCGATTCCTTGAGGTTGTAGATTTCCGTCAGGTCGCGGACGTTGGTGACGATCATAAGGAGTTCGCCGTTTTTGTCGAAAATAGGCGAGCTGGTGACCAGGGCTTCCTTCCCCGATTTGAACCGCTGCTGCAAGGTGACGGGCCGCTTCGTGCGGGACACGATGAGAGAGCCCGACTCGGAGATGAGCTTCTGCTGCACCAAATCGGCCATATTCTTTCCTAAGATTTCGTCTTTTGTCAGGCCGGTAATTTCTTCGTACGAATGGTTGATGCGCAGGACGTTGCAGTTTTTATCGGTAATGAAAATACCGTCGAAGGAGTATTCGATAATCGCGTTCAGGTGTTCTGCCGCTTCGGCGACAGTGGAAAAAATTTCTTTCGTTCCCATAGGACTCCTCTCTTCCAGCATGCTGTTTAGTGTAGGGCGGTCATGGCTGGATCTTTCGCGCGTAAGAATTGGGGATATGAAGCAGGCTGCGGTATTTTTGAACAACTCGCCGGGAAATTGCTGTATGGAATTGCGCCGACAGCATTTCTACCAGCTGGGCGTCGCTGTACGGGCGTTCCTTATCTTCTTCGCGGATCAGCTGGCAAAGGGCTTTCTTGACGGCGTCTTTGGAAAGGGACTGGCCGTCTTTCCGCAGGGGGCATTGGAATAAGGCCTTGAAGGGAAGGGTCCGGTACGGCGTCTGCACGTATTTGTCCTTGATGGCACGGCTGATCGTCGATATATGGAGTCCCGTTTTCTCCGCCATGTCCTTGAGCGTCATAGGCCGCAGGGCATGGTGAGTCTCCAGGTATTCGCGCTGCCATTCCCAAATCGCGCCGGTCAGCGCGGCGAGGGTCTGGCGCCGGCGTTCTATATTGTGGAGCAGCAGGGAGCAGCGGGCGTGCTTCTGCTGGAAATAGGTTTTGATATCCGGGTCGTCGGCCTGATGCATCATGGCGATATAGTAATCGCTCATGGAATAGGAGGCGAACCACGTGTCGTTCAGGATAATTTCATATTCCCCTTCGGTTGGCCGGATGATGACGTCGGGAACGACGTAGGCGTCTGCACTGTCAAAGAGGCCCTTCAGCGGGGCCGGGTCGAGGGCGCGGATGCGCCGGATAGTCGGCAGGACCTGCTGTTTCGGAAGGCCCAGGGCCCGGCAGACGGCGGCGATATGGTTTTTCCCGATATCTTCTAAGAACGAGTCGACGAGGGTTTCCGCTAAGGGCGTCAGCTCACCCTTTCGCCGCAGCTGCAATTTCAGGCACTCCTGCAGCGACGATGCGCCGATTCCCGGCGGATGCAGGCCCTGCAGGATGGCGACGGCCTGGGAAAACAGTCCGTCCGGTAGGGGAAAGCGCGATACATCTTGTTCCGTCACCGTCAAATAGCCTTGGTCGTCGACGCACTGGGCCAGATAATTCAGCAGAGCCCACTGGGGCTTGGTAAACTGGCTAGGATTGAGCTGCTCTATGAGGAAATTTTTGATCCTGTCCTTGTCCGGCGCGGCGACGAACTGGAGAAATTCTGCTGCGCCGCCGCGGGACGACGACGGATGGTAATCGAGAAAGGGATTTTCTTCCGACTCCTTCTGCAGCAGGCTGCGCAGGTCTTCCGAGGACATGGACAGGATTTGCAGCGATTGGATCTGCATAGCCGACAGTTTTTGAATTTGTTCTTGCGTAAGGGTCATACGTGCGTCCATTGGCATATCCTCAGTCCTTTAGGCCGGGCAAGTCCGTATACTGCGTCTTGCCCGACGAGTTTTTGGGAATCGCGGCGACAGAGCGGATGGTAAAGCAGCTGGGATGAAGGCCCGCCTTGGCGAAGAGGAAATCCTCCAAGTCGGAGCAGTCCGTTTCCGGAGCCGTCGTAAAGACGAGCAGGTCGTCGTCGCCGCCGGTACAGGCGAAATCCCTGTCGGCGAAGGCGTTTTTGAACAGCTGCTCGACTTCGTCCATGTTGACCCGCTTGCCCATGATTTTGACAAACCGTTTTTTGCGGCCGGCAATATAGTAGAAGCCGTCTTCGTCGCAGTAGGCCAAGTCGCCCGTAAGCAGGCGGCCGTGCCGTTCGTCTCCTAATTGGAGGTCGTCGGCGCCATGGGCGTAGCCCAGGGATACGTTGGGGCCGTCGTAGCACAGCTCGCCGATTGCGTTGGGTTCGGTCAGCTCGGCGTGGTCGTCGTCCAAGATGCGGAAGGAGCCGCCGGGGATGGCGACGCCGATGCTGCCGATCTTGCGGAGGCAGTCGGCCGGCGGCAGGTAGGACATGCGGGCCGTCGCCTCGGTCTGGCCGTACATGACGACGAAGCGCTTTCCCGTGCCGGCAGCGTATTGGCCAAATTCCTTCTGCAGCTTTTTCGACAATTTTCCGCCGGCCTGAATCATCAGCGTCAAGTCGGGAAGCTCCATGGCCGTGAATTTCAGGCGGCGCAGGCATTCGTACGTAAAGGGAACGCCGGCGATGGACGTCACTCTTTTTTCCTTGCAGAACTGCCAAAAGGCTGCGTCGAAAACCGTCGCCGTCGTCAGGCATTCCGCCGCGCCGCAGAGGACGTGGCTGTTGATGACGGACAGCCCAAAGGTATAGTGCATGGGCAGGCTCGATACGGGCCTGTCGGCGGCGGTTAGTTCCAGATACTGGGCGATAGAGGCGGCGTTGGATTGGATGTTGTCGTAGCTCAGACGGACGAGCTTCGGGCTTCCCGTACTGCCTGACGTCGTCAGCAGCAGGCCCAGGCCTTCGTATAGGGCCGGCGACGTATCATTATAGCGGTATACGTCGTAGTCATACAGCGAATAGAGGGGCTTGCCGCCTTCCGTTCCGCAGGGGCAAAAGATGAATTCCGGGCGGTACGCGGCCAGGAGTCCCTGTTTCAGCTCGTCGTCCATGGCTTCGTCTAGGAGCAGGGGGACGACGCGGCGTTGCAGGCAGCACAAGTAAGACAAGGCCGAACCGATGGTATTGCGGCATACGATGGCCGCCAGGGACCGGGACGGCATGATGCCTCCCAGCTCGTCGGCGTGGGCATACCAGGTTTCATATGTCGCCGCCTGTCCGCAATCGTCTTCAAAGAGCGTATGCGCCTTGAAGTTGGGATGTTTGTCAAAGAAATACATAGGAAAGCCTCCTCACTCTATGACGCGGGACAGGGCTTCGAGCATGTTGTACCCGTCCCACAGGACGCTCATATCCAAGGCCTGGCCGACCGGTACGACGCGGTCGACGCCCATGGCGCCGGCTTCGACGAGGGCCTGTTTCAGCACTGCCGGATCGATGCCCAGGGTGGAGACGGTCTGGACCTTCTTGACGGCAAAGGGCAGGACTTCGTCGAGGGTTCGGATTGGGAATTGGAAGAACTGGCCGAAGGAGCCTGATAAGGCCGTAATGTCCGGCGGCAGGGACGACAGGGTGTATACGTACAGTCTGTTGGTCCGGAAGGCCGCCGACTGGAGGTGCGGCTGGGTCATGGCGAATTCCCAGGCGTCGGTGTATTTGCCGCTGGTCTTGATGGGCTGCAGGTCATAGGCTTTAGCTTCGGCAGCGACGGCGTCCCACCAGCGCCGCTGCGCCGCTTCAAAGGCCGAGCCCCTTTCGTCGAGCCAGAAGACGAAGCGCGGGCTGGAGCAGGCATTCTGGTCGGCTTCGTACGTGTCGTTGTAGAAGTGGTGCGCCCAGGCGCGCAGCTCGTCGTCCGAACCGTTCTGAATACTGGAGCAGTCGAAGACGGCGAAGGAATATCGGTCGGCAAAGACCAACTCTACGCCTTGCGGCGGCAGGGGAAAGGTCCGTATTTCGGCGATAGACTTGTCGCCGCCCCAGACGATACGGCCGTCGCATTGTTGGGAAAAGCGGCCCGTCAGCTCGTCGTCGCGGCCGTAGGTGACGATGGCGTTCTGCCTGCGCAAGGCGGCGAATTTGTCGTCCTGCCAAATCCTGTGAATTACATTGCATATAGGGGCGACAGCCGGAGCCAGGCGCGGCGAGACGCGGACGATGTTGCCGTTTCCAGCCAGCAGGGAAATGCACAGGCTGTAGGCGAAGATTGTCGGCATGTTTGCCGGCGCGATGTGAAAGATGAGGCCCCGTCCAAGGCGGGCTTCCTGCTGGGAAAGATGCAGGCTCAGCTGCTTAAGGTGATTGGGCCGCAGCCAGAAGCCAAGTGCACTCCAGGCGGGTTCGGTCCGGGCTATGGGATGATGACGCAGCTCGTGCGACAGTACGGCAAGAAAATCCAGTACGACAGGGGCGAAGGGCTTCATCGGGAATGGTTTTTCCGGTATAGAGCCGGCTAAAAGCGTGTATTGATTATTCATGAGTATCGCTGCACCCCCTGATTTCAGCCTGCGGAATGCGGCCATCAATGCGGAAATACTTTCCCTTGCGGCCGCAGGGACAATCGTCAACGCCTAAGATAGCGCCCATGTCCTCCGTCAAAAGCGAATGGCCGGGATAGGATACGGCCATGGGAGAGAGGACTTGGAGGATTCCCGATTTTCCTATGGGACAGGGCGAAAAATCCTCCGGGTCTCTGACGATGACGTCGGAAAAAATACTGGCGTGGAGATGGCCGGCTTCGCATTCCATGTATACGCAGCCCGTCTGCTCGGCCATGCCGTAGTAGTTATGGACGCGGGAAATGCGGAACTGGTCGTACAGCCGCCGTTTATAAGCCTCGGCCGACACGGCCTGGGCTTCCATTTTTTTCCAGCCGCCGCCGTGGATGACGACGGCATTGGAAAAGTCGAAGGAAAGCCCCGCGGCGGCAATGGCCTGGCACAAATATTTCCAAATCATGAAGGTAAAGCCGAAAATGAGGACTGGTCCCGTGCGGGAGGCGAAGGCCTGCAAGGCCTCTTTATTTAAGGTCAAGTCGTCTGTCAGGGCGTAATATTTTTTCTTAGCGAAGATGGAAAAACCCAGGATCGCGGCTCCGCGGGCGTTGAACGCCGCCCGGTCAGTAAAGACGGACGGCGAATCGACGATGAGCATAGGCACGCGGCCTGCACCGAGAAAATCCTTGACGATGGCGTATAAGGTGAGCTGCTGGTTTTGCGCCGTCGCCGCGTTCAGGACGATGCGGGAGCGGGCCTGGCCCGTCGTTCCCGACGACGTGATGATCTTGAAGATGTCTTCGTCAGGAATACTCTGCAATTTCAAGTATTTGAATAAGCGGATCGGCAGCATGGGAATTTGCTCCAGCGCCGAAAACTGACTGCCGTACCCGAATACGTCGAGGGCTTGGCCATAGGGCCGGCAATGACGGCGATGATGCTCTGTCAGCTCTTGAAAATAGGGCAGATACTGCTTTTCTTTTTCTTCCTGCGTCCAGGCGTAGGGCGCGTACGATAGCCATTGGCTATAGTCCATACTGTTTTTTCACCTCCTGGGTGAGCATGAAAGGAAGGCCGTGGCCGGGATAGGTCCAAATGGGAGCCGGCAGGGAGCGCAGTACGTCTTTGCCGACGGTTTGGTAAGCCTCGTCGTCGCCGCCGGGCAGGCGCGTAATGATTTCTTCGCCGGGAATGAAGTAATCGCCGGAAAACAAGAGAGCGTCGTCGGCGACGATGCAGATGCTGCCCGGCGTATGGCCCGGAGCGGCGATGCAGCGGAAGGTGTGCCCCTTCCAGACGAAATCGTATACTGGGTCGTTGAAGACGATATCCGCTGCCTGACAGGTAAATTTCGGATAGGAAACATGCAGCTTGCCGCCGCTTTTAAAGTACAGATACGATTCCATGATGCGTGTCATGTTCATCTTCGTATTTTGGATGCCGTCGCTGCATTTTTTGCTGGCGACGACGGAGAGATGCCAGCGGCTGCGCAGGTCGTTGAGGCCGGCGATGTGGTCGCAGTGCTCGTGAGTGAGCAAAACGTATTCCGGGACGAGATGGTGTTCCGCTGCATACGTGTTGATTAGGTCGGCATTGTTCGGGTCTATGAGCAACGCGCTGCTGCCGGACGTGAAGATATAGCAGTTGCTTTCCGTCAATGGATCGACCAGGCATGCCGGCTCAGGGAGTTTAAATGTCGACTCCATATTTGCGGAGGATGTCCATGCCTTTTTCATAAGAGCTGAAAGCCAATACGTCCGGCGTATCAATGGAAATGTCAAAGGTATCTTCCATGTCTTCCATGAGCGTCATGTGGCCCATAGAGTCCCATAATTTGATGGAACGGTATTTTAAACCGGAGAGCTGGTCTTTCGTCAATTTGAAGTTGGTCATGAAGAGTTTGTCGTATTTTTCTAAGTTTGTCATAGTATCACCTTTTCTGTCGTTAGTTAAAGAGTACAGGAAAACAAGGCCTCCGGCAGCAGATAGCGGTACGTGCCTTCGGCGAGAATGGTTCCGTTTTGATTCGTACAGACGCCGCGCAATGTCGCCGCGTAGCCGCGGTCGTGCGGCCTTATTTCCAGCACTGCTGCCGTCGACGTCACCGTGTCGCCGACGTACGCCGGCTCTGGAAAGCGTACGCTGCTTTCCATGAGGATGGCGCCGTCGCCGGGAAGCTGCGTTTCCATGAGGGCTGACAGCAGGCTTTCGACGAGCGAAGGCGGGACGACGGGCCGTTTAAATCCGCATTGGGCGGCAAAGGCCGCGTCGGCGTGGAGTTTTCCGTAATTTCCCGTAAGGGCGGCAAAGCCTTGTATATCGGCTTCGGTTATCGTCTTTTGCGCCGACGCCGTATGACCGGCGCAAAGGTGTTTTTTCTCCGGCCGTTGGTCGTCGGACTCTGCTTTCAGCGCCGCCGCCAGCTGGGTAAACTGGGCCGGCGTGCAAAGCTGCTCGAAGCGTTTCGCCGCCAGTCCCTCTGGCGACACGCAGGCCGTCATGCAGCCGCAGACGAGAAGGCAGATATCGCAGATGGCCGTATCTACCTGGTAGGTAAATTCATGCTGGGGAAATTGTTTCTTCAGCTTTTCCACTTCTTTGGTGCGGTCATACCGGCTGTTGCAGCCGCCGCAGTATTTTATCCCTATCTTCATGCGGAACTCCTACAAGTGCCCGTTCTGTAAGATGGCCTTGGCCTGGGCAATTAATTCGTCGCTGACGCCGCTGACTAAGATGACATCTTCGATTTCAGGGATGTGTTCTTTGACCGTTGCAGAGATTAGCTCTTCTGTTGTTAATTGGGCAGAGGGGCAGCCGCTGCATTTTCCCGTCAGGCGGATGCGAAGTACATTGTCGGTATAATCGACGACGACGACGTTTCCTTGATGTGAAGCCAACGACGGGCGGACGTAGGTGTCCAATACGCCTTCGATTTCGGCGCGAGTAGCTGTAGACATGGGGGTCACTCCTTTTCCTTAACTATTATATGGTAATACATAAGCAATAACTATGCCAAATGCTGTGGGGACAGCTGCTTGCCGGCCTGCGCGCAGGATTATCAGGGCTGAAAATGGCAAAAAATCCAAGTGAAAATGAAAAATACAAGGCGATGAAGCGGCGTGATGCACCGTTTTTTGTCAAACTGCCGGCAATTTCTCCTGCCGTATCTCTTGTTTTGAAACAAAATTGGTTTTGATATCTATTATTGTGCCAAAAATGACGTATTCAGAATTATTGAACCATTATTGAAACAACAATGCGGTTTCTCTTGTTGCAATTTTAGCACAAAAGACAATATTTGCCTATGGCAAGAACCAAAAATGAAGCAAAAAGAGGCATGAAGATTTTTATTTTTCCCCACAATCATGGATTCATTTCCTGTTTGCAGAAAAATTTTTCTGAATTTCAGCCTAATTGTGTCAACTTGGCACGATTGTTGCTAATTATATAAGCAAGACACTGCAATGAAACGAGACCTTTGTGTGTCCGTGCAGTCTTTACTATCTCTCGATGTATTTTCCCGGAAAGGATGATTTATTTATGACGTTAATGACTGGCGAACAGTATATTGAAAGCATGAGAAAACTGAACTTGCAGGTATACATGTTTGGCAAAAAAGTAGAATGTCCTGTAGACGACCCGATTCTCCGTCCGTCTCTGAATTCCGTCCGCATGACTTATGACTTGGCTCAGATGCCGGAATACCAGGATTTGATGACCGTTATTTCTCCGTATACAGGCGAACGGGTAAACCGCTTTACGCACATTCATCAGAGCACGACTGACTTGATGAACAAAGTAAAAATGCAGCGTCTCCTCGGCCAGAAAACGGCTTCCTGCTTCCAGCGCTGCGTAGGCATGGACGCTTTCAACGCCGTATTCTCCACGACGTATGATATCGACCAGAAATACGGCACTCACTATCATGACAACTTCATGACCTTCATGAAACGGGTGCAGACGCAGGACCTTACAGTTGACGGCGCCATGACCGACCCGAAGGGCGACCGCGGCCTGGCTCCCCACGCACAGGAAGATCCTGATTTGTACCTCCACGTCGTAGAACGCCGCCCCGACGGCGTCGTCGTCCGCGGCGCAAAAGCTCATCAGACGGGCTTCATCAACTCCCATGAAGTTATCGTCATGCCGACGATTGCTATGGGCGAAGACGACAAGGACTACGCTATTTCCTTCTCCTGCCCGACCGACGCCGAAGGCATTTTCATGATCGTCGGCCGTCAGTCCTGCGATACACGTAAGCTCGAAGGCGCCGAAATGGATACGGGCAACCCCGAATTCGGCGGCACGGAAGCTCTCGTTATCTTCGACAACGTATTCATTCCGAACGAAAACATCTACCTCAACGGCGAATATGAATTTGCCGGCGTTCTCGTCGAACGCTTCGCCGGCTACCACCGTCAGTCTTACGGCGGCTGCAAGGTTGGTGTAGGCGACGTCCTCATCGGCGCCGCTGCGTTGGCTGCCGATTACAACGGCTGCCCGAAGGCATCGCACATTAAAGATAAGCTCATCGAAATGCAGCACCTCAACGAAACGCTGTATGCCTGCGGTATCGCCTGCTCCGCATTGGGTACGAAGACCGCTTCGGGCAACTATCTCATCGACCTCCTGCTGGCGAACGTATGCAAGCAGAACGTCACCCGTTTTCCCTATGAAATCGTCCGCCTTGCCGAAGATATTGCCGGCGGCCTCATGGTAACGGCTCCGTCTGAAAAAGACCTTCGCGATCCGAAGATCGGGCCGTACGTTGAAAAATATCTCCGCGGCGTAAGCTCCGTATCGACGGAAAACCGCTTGAAAGTACTGCGTCTCATCGAAAACCTCAGCCTTGGCACGGCTGCCGTCGGCTACCGCACGGAATCCATGCACGGCGCAGGCTCGCCGCAGGCGCAGCGCATCATGATTTCCCGTCAGGGCAACCTGCGCATGAAGAAACAGCTGGCTAAAGCTATCGCGCATATTGAAGACTAATTTTGGTATCACTTCACTGCTTATGAATGATGTATAAGGCATATCCGCCCTGAGGCCTGACTCCTTGCCTCCGGCGGTATGCAGTTGCAAGGCAAGATCTCCCTGCAGGCGGCGTGCGCCGGCACGTTTACCTGACAGGGAGATTTTGCATCATGAGAGTATAACGGATAAGAAAGGCGGAATATACATGGCTATTGGATTGAAAGCTCCCGGATACTATATCCAGGGCGAAGGCGAATTGGATAAGTTAGGCAAGTATGTAAAAAAATTAGGGACGACGTTTTTGGTGTTGCTGTCTCCCAACAATAAGAAGCGCATTGGCGACCGCATTGCGGCCTCACTGGAAAGCGCCGATAAAAAGGTCGTATTCTGTGAATTTGGCGGCAAGTGCACGAAGCAGGCCATTGAAGATGCAATGACTGTAGCCAAAGAAAGTGGCTGCGACGTCATCGTCGGCGTCGGCGGCGGCACGGCTCTCGATACGTCGAAGGCCGTCGCTACGAATTTAGGCGGATTGCCGTCTGTCATTATTCCGACGATTGCGTCTAATGACGCGCCATGCAGCAGCGTAGCCGTTATTTATAATGACGAAGGCGTGGTCATTAAGGCTCTCATGATGCACCGCAATCCCGACGTCGTTCTCGTCGATACGGGAATTATTGCCCAGGCTCCGAAGCATTACCTCGTTTCCGGCATGGGCGACGCCTTGTCGACGTATTTTGAAGCCCGTGCCTGCTACCGCAGCGGCGCAAAGACCATGTCCCGCGGCAAGTGCTCTATGACGGCGATGGCTTTGTCCGAATTGTGCTATAAGACGCTCCTCAAGGATTCTCTGAAAGCCTTGGAAGCTGTAGAACAGCACGTCGTCACGCCGGAACTGGAAGCCGTCGTCGAAGCCTGCGTATATTTGAGCGGCGTCGGTTTTGAAGACGGCGGCCTGGCTGCGGCGCATGCCGTCAACGACGGATTTGCCTATGTGCCGCAGGCCCACGGCATGTCTCACGGCGAAAAGGTAGCCTTCGGTTTGTTGGTACAGCTGCAGCTGGAACAGGCTCCGCAGGAAGAATGGGATACGGTTCTGCAGTATATCAAGTCCGTTGGCTTGCCGTCGTGCTTAGCCGATATGGGCATTACGGACGTAAAAGAAGAAGAACTTCGCCAGGTTGCCGCCGCAGCGACAGTTCCGACGCAGTTTACGAAAAACGTCCGTGCCGATATTACGGCTGACGAAGTATACGCTGCAATTATGGCAGCCGACGCGGCCGGCCGAGCCTAAGGCTATGTTTACCGTAACGCTGGCGGCGAAAGGGTATATTCAAAAGCATGGCGGACACGTTATCATATCCTTGACGTTTGAGCCGTCCTTGGGCGGGACTTGAAAAGGTGATCGCATCTGGGGCAGTTATGTTCCGGAAATTGGTTTAGGTAAACCAATTCAAGGCGGTTTTCTGCGTGAAGAATGCGACGGCATAACCATATGGTATCACAGTCGTCTCAGGATCAAGGAAGGCTTTTCTTCTATACGCATAGCACTCCGCTCCATCTGGATAAGCTCTTGGCTTGAAGTAGAAGGGGCTGCGGGATATGCTGTCATACCGCCGGCAGCTGACAAAACATAATATAATGAAAAAGATGTCGCTTGAAGAAAGATCGGTTTCTTCGGCGACATCTTTTTTATGGGGTGTTTAGGCTATGTTTAAGATTAAGGCTCTTGAAAGGGACTGGCTGTATGACTGATGAATCCTCCATGCGAAATTTGCAAGGAAGTCCTAAGGCAAAGGTTTTTTGCGTATGATTAAGCGCTTTGCTTACCCAAACCGCAACGAGGAAGGGGTGTCAGCTGAATAGGAAGATGTGAGCAACCAGCCTTGCCGAAGCGCCGGTATACATAGCGTTAGAACCCCCTCGCAATGGCCGCTGTGAGGGGGTTCGTTCGGTGCATCTACAATGCTCCTTGTTTCATTCATTCTTCATAGTTAGTATATCATTTCTTGCGGAATTTACAAGGTGAAAATGGCCTTAAAGGATATCGATTTGGCACATTTTCATGGCTTCCAGGGCCCGCGCGTGGCTTTCCGGCGTGACGCCGGCGCAGCATGAGGCGTCGACGCAAATTTCTTTTTCCGGATAGAAGGCTTTCAGCAGCATGGCGTTGGAAATGACGCAGATATCCGTACATACGCCCATGAGGACGATGCGGTCGTACTCCGCCGTTTCAGCAATCAAATCGGTGCTGCCGAAGGTAGGCTTTTCCAAGATGGTGGCAAATAAGGTATACGGCAGGAGCTGACGGCATATATTCCCGCCCTTTGTATCCTTGATACAGTGCGGGACCGGAAGTTTCTGCCCTTCCTGCGTGTCTAAGTAATTTTCTCCGTGCGTATCCTGCGTGAAGATCAAGTCGGTGCTGACGGACGTGTCCTTTTTGCTGGCGACGATTTTAGCTTCGATGCGCGGTACGACGGCCTGGGCTTCCTTGGTCCCCAGGGCGCCGTCGATGAAGTCGTTCTGCATGTCGATGATGACGTAAGCCTGATTCATACAGTATCCCTTCTTCCTTAATGCTGCTGCTTGAGTTCGCGGACATAGGCCGGCACGTCATGGCAGACCATGAGCCCTGACATGAGGGCGACGCCGGCAACGGGCGTAGTGCCGAGCTCTTTGACCGTTTGAAGATTGATGCCCCCTAAGGCGTAGACGGGAATCGACACGGCGTCGCAGATGGCCTGGACGGTCTGCGTGCCGATTGGCGGCATCGTTTTTTTGCAGTCTGTCGGAAATACGTGGCTGGCCATGATGTACGTTGCGCCCAGCTTTTCGGCGCGCGCTGCTTCCTCCGGCGTATGGACGGAAACGCCCAGGGTCGTCATATAATAGAGAAGGGACGAATGGGTTTCCAAATACTCCAGCGAACACTGGAAACGGGGAACGTGCAGGCGGATGGCCGCTTTGCCGAAGTGGTGGAGAATGCACGTCTTGTCGTGCATGTTGCACAGGCGCAGCGCTTTTTTTGCGTATTCGACGTATTCATCTTCTGACAGCGTTTTTTCGCGAAGAACAATGGTATCGACGTCGGACGCGGCGATTTGTTCAAGCTGGTCCCAATAATTCGTCGTGGCAAGTTCGCGATTTGTTATTGCAACTACTTTTAACACAATAATATCACCCGATCGTTGTATAGTATAATGACATAAAATTATAATGTATATATACTATTACTATATATTAATCTCATAGCTCCGTCAATGTTTATACGGTAGGAATATAGGTCATTCTAAAAATAAATGATGTAAGGGCATACACTGTATAAATTTTTACAAAAATAAGTATTTTCTGGAGATTTATCTAACAAAATAAATGCCGCGAAGATATAGAAATAATGATAAATAATCATAGCAAAGACAGCAGGGGGAGATAACAAAAACAGCTTGGCAGTGGATTAGTCTGCAAGCTGTTTTTGCCGTTTCTATAGTTAGGTTATAAAAAGGAGATAGCTTATACATAGATGTAGTCGCTGGTCACAGGCTGCAGGCCCATGTGCTTGATGGCGGCGTACATTTCGTCGAAAGAGCGGCTGTCGGTGATTTCAAACTGTTCGTCGCCCATTTCGGAGCCGTCGTCTTCCAAGTGGCCGCCGATGCCGACGCAGACGCTGGCCGATACCTTCGTAGCGGCGATTTTCATGATGGCGTTGCGGTACCGGGCGCTTTCTCGGCTCGATACGACGATGCCCGCATAGGGGAGAAACAGGCGGTAGGCGCAGATGATCTGCGTGAGCTTCCGTTCGTCTACGTCTTTCGGATTGATTTTATCGTTGTTGATAATCGGGCACAGCCGCGGACAGGACAAGGAAATTTCAGCGTGAGGATATTTGCGCTGCATGAGGTAGGCGTGCATGCCCGTGGCGACGGCGTCTTTCTGATAGTCGTCGAGGCCGAGAAGGGCAGCGAAGCCGACGCCGCGCATGCCGCCTAAAATTGCCCGTTCCTGAGAATAGAAGCGGTAGGGGAAGATGCGCTTATTTCCAGCCAGGTGCAGCGTTTCGTATTTCGTCGAGTTGTACGTTTCCTGGAATACCGTAACGTAGTCGGCGCCGCATTCGTGGAGGTATTTGTAATCGTCGGAGTTGACCGGGTAGATTTCCATGCCGATGACCCGGAAATACTGGCGGGCGATCTTGACGGCGTTTCCGATGTACTGAATGTCCGACATCTTCGGGCTTTCGCCGGTCAGCATGAGGACTTCTTCGATGCCGGCGTTGGCGATGTTCTGGCATTCGCGGTGGAGCTCTTCGTCGTTCAGGCGGGCCCGCTTGATTTTATTGTGGGAGTTGAAGCCGCAGTAGATGCAGTAGTTGTCGCAGTAGTTGGCAAAATAAATCGGCGTGAGGATGGAAATGTTGGAACCGAAATGGCGGCGCGTCACGATGTGGGCCTTCTGGGCCATTTGTTCCAAATACGGAGCGGCAGCCGTCGACAAGAGGGCCATGAAGTCCCGCGGTTCCAGGTGCTGCTTATTCAGGGCCCGTTCGACGTCTTGGGACGTATAGTCTTCGTCATGGAAGGCGTCGTGGTATTTCGTCACTTCGTCGAGCATGTTCGAATCAAGGACTTCCATGCCCGGAAGATAGGTCATGTGGTCAATGCGTTGTTCTGTCATCGTCGTACCTCCTTAGTCGCCCAAGAATCCTGTCAGCGGGTCTGACGCCGATGCCGTTTCGCTGACGCGGCCCATGCCGGCCAGATAGGCCTGACGGCCTGCTTCAATCGCCTTGCGGAAGGCGCTGGCCATGAGGGGCAGGTCTCCTGCCGTCGCCAGGCCCGTGTTGGCCATGATAGCGGCGGCGCCCATTTCCATGGCTTCGCAGGCCTGGGACGGGCGGCCGATGCCGGCGTCTACGATGATGGGCAAGTCGATTTCGTCGATGAGGATTTGGATGAAATCCTTCGTGGACAGGCCCTTGTTGGAGCCGATCGGCGACGCTAAGGGCATGACGGCGGCTGCGCCGGCCGATACGAGGTCGCGGGCCGTGTACAGGTCGGGGTACATGTAGGGCAATACGACGAAGCCTTCCTTGGCCAGGATTTCCGTCGCCTTTACCGTTTCTACATTGTCGGGAAGCAAGTATTTAGAATCGCGCATGATTTCGATTTTGATAAAGTCGCCGCAGCCGATTTCGCGGGACAGACGGGCGATGCGGACGGCTTCGTCGGCGTTGCGGGCGCCCGACGTGTTGGGAAGAAGGGTTACGCCCTTGGGAATGAAGTCGAGGATATTATCTTTCTGCCCGGCTTCGACGCGGCGCAGGGCCATCGTGACGATCTGCGCGCCGGCCTGTTCGACGGCAGCCTGAATCAGGTTGACGGAATACTTGCCCGAACCGAGAATGAAGCGGGATGTAAATTCATGACCGCCGAGAATCAACGTGTCTTTTTGTTCCATGAGAAACAACTCCTTTGTATTTGCTGCTGTATGAGATAATGGTACTTCTGTGCGGGGAATGCCTATCAGCCTCCTCCGACGAACTGGACGATTTCCATCGTGTCGCCGTCGCATAAGGTGACGGTGCGATAGGTTCCGCGCTTTACGATAGCGCCGTTCAGCTCGACGGCGATGCGTTCCGGCCGCAGCTCTTCCTGGTCCAAATAGGCCTGCAAATTCATGCCCGCAGCCTGGACTTCTTTTCCATTAATTCGTACCATCGGCGTTCTCCTTTCATAAAAAATAAGCCGCACGAAGAGAATTACACCCGCGGTGGTGTACCCCTTCGTGCGGCTTTGTCAGTCACACTCTATATATTATTATAGCGAATAGATGCTTCTTGTCAAGATATTCGTGAATTTTAGTACATATGACAGCGCAAACTAATTGTGGGAAAATTTATTATATAAGAGTAAATGACGTATAATGTAACGGCAATACCCGTACCGGCATATGGCTGCATGGCGTTTATAACGCAACGATAGCAGCCATATCAACTAGTTAAAGGAACTATTGAAAATGTCCTTTCAAAAAATACCTACAACTACTTTACACTATTAGCCGAGAGAGTTCTGCTTGACATGTCTGAAAACTGTATTATAATACAATTATTGGTCTTTTTTTATTGGCGTTTTTGTGCATACAGACCTTGAAACCATCTCGATTTTTGAAGAAATCGAGATAAATTTATTTATAAAATTGCAAAATCAACGGCTGGAGTTTGATCCATGCCATACAAAACGGAGGGATTTTAAGATGAAATTCGGACTGTTAAAGGATATCAAAACCGGCGAATACCGCACCATTGTTACACCTGCGGAAGTCGACGCCATTGTGGGCGACGGCCACGAGGTCTACGTCCAGCGCGGCGCCGGTATCGGCGCGGGCTTTTCGGACGAGCAGTATGAGAAAGAGGGCGCTAAACTGGTGGACACCATGGAGGAAATCTATGGGACATGTGACTTTGTTACCAAGGTCAAGGAACTGGAGCCCTGTGAGTTTCCCCTGCTGCGGGAGAATCAGATCATCCTGACCTGCATTCATCCTGCCGCTCATCCCCAAGAGGTGCAGGCTCTTCTGGACAGCAAGTGCATCTCTTTCAGCGCTGAGGACAGCCATCGGTATGGCTCCCCTAACTGTGAGGCAGCTGGCAAAATGGGGGCCTTGATGGGTCTTGATTCCCTGTTGTCTATCCACGGGGGCAAGGGAAAATTTGTCAATGGCCTGGGCGGCGCGCCTGGCGTCAAAGCTCTGGTACTGGGCGGCGGTACCGTGGGCCGGGCTTGTGTATCTGTCCTCCACGCCTTGGGGGCCTGGGTGACCGTGATGGACATAAATATCGGCACTTTGCGGGATATTTCCCAGCAGTTCAACGAGGAAATCAATACCCAGATTTCCAACCGGTACAACCTGAAAAAGCTTCTGCCGGAAATCGACGTAGTATATAACTGCGTGCGCTGGCCCAAGAACGCCACGGAGTACATGATCGACCGGGAAATGGTCCGCTCCATGGAGAAGGGCTCCGTCATCGTAGATATCAGCAACGACGTAGGCGCTATTGAGACGTTCCACGAAACCACTCACGACGATCCCCGCTATATCGAGGAGGGCGTGGTTCACTATTGCGTCAGCAACATCCCCGGCGCCATTGCCCAGTCGACCTCCATTGCCTATGCTGCCTCAGTGCTTCCCCACTTCCGTTCCATTTTGAACAACGGGGTAGCAGAGGCCTGCGCCCGGGACGGATTCCTTCGGCGCAGCTTGACTACCTATCAGGGATACCTCACCCATGAGGAAACCAGCGCTATCCAAAACCGGCCCTGGATTCGCCCTGAAGATATTCTGGGGATAGCGGATCGGGATCTGGATCCCGCTCCCCGCACTACGAATACCCGTTCGGAAAACTTCATTCAGCTCTAAGCATACTCGCAGCCCTCTGTGTGGAGAGCTTGGCGAGTTTGGGAAAGTCCTGCTGAGGAGAACCACCCCGGCGGGACTTTCCCTTTATTTTATTTCATGGGAGGAATTTTATGAGCGTCAACGACTTTTTACTGGACTTTGCCTTTGCCTCGCTGTTTATTGTGATTGGACAGTTAATCCGGGCCAAGGTGCCTCTGGTTCAGAAATTTTTTGTGCCGGCCAGCATGATTGCCGGTTTTATCGCTTTGGTCCTGGGGAATCAGGGGTTGAACGTGCTGCCCTTCTCCAACTCCATTGGCAGTTATCCCGGCGTGCTGATCATCCTGATTTTTGCGGCCGTGGGCATGGGGGGCTTCTCCTTCTCCAAGACCAAATTTAAGTCCGAGGTGGAGCGGGTTGGCTCCTATTTCTCCTACAAAGTGCTGGCTCAGGCCATCCAGTTCGCCTTTGCGCCTTTGTTTGGGGTGCTGGTGATTTCCGAGCTGTTCCCGGAGATTAACTACGGCTTTGGGTTTTTGCTGGCCTCCGGATTCTCCGGCGGTCACGGTACCGCCGCTGCGGTGGGCTCTGCTATGGCGGAGCTGGGCTTTACTGATGCCACCGACATTGGGATGACCTGCGCCACGGTGGGCATCCTGTCCGGCATCTTCGGCGGGCTGTTCTTTATCAAGATTGGAACCAAGCGAGGCTGGACCAAGTATATTGAGAGCTTCCAGTACATCTCCGGAGATTTGAAGACCGGCCTGATCAAGGATGAGAAGAATCGGGGCTCCATGGGTAAGGAGACGGTCGCCTCCGTGGTGCTGGATCCCTTGGCCTGGCATTTGGCCCTGCTTTTGATAGCTTCCGGCGCAGGATTTTTGGCCAACGGGTGGATCAAGGACGCCATAGGATTGGACCTGCCCAGCTACCTGCTGGCTTTCCTCATTGGCATGGCCATGTTCCTGTGCTTCCAAAAAACTGGAGTGGGGCATTATATGGATAATACGGTGATCAGCCGCATCTCCGGCACTGCCACTGACTATTTGGTGTTTTTCGGTATCGCCTCTATCAAGATCTCTGTTATTGTGGCGTACGCTATACCGCTGCTGTTGCTGCTGCTGTTCGGCATGGTGCTGGTGGTGCTCACCCTGATGTACTTTGGCGCTGCCATGAATAAAGGCAGCTGGTTTGAGCGCTCTCTCTTCGTGTGGGGCTATTCCACTGGTGTGTTTGCCATCGGCTTTATCCTACTGCGCATCGTGGACCCGGAAAACAAGTCCAAGACCCTAAACGATACTGCCTTGGCCGGGCCGCTGACCACTCCCTTTGAAATGTTTGCTTGGTCCATGGCCCCCAGTATGCTTCTCTGCGGCCAGCACTGGCAATTTATTATCCTCTATATTGTGATTTTTGCGGCTTGTATCCTTGTCAACCGCATCTTCAAGTGGTGGTGGCTCAAGATGCCTCTGAACCGCCCTGCGGAGCAAGAGTTCTGATAATATGAACCGGATTTTCATCAAAAAAGAGGTTTGCCCGTGCAGTAATGAATGAACTGCGTTAATGCGCTATTCCTGTTAAATCCCGCGCAGCAGCGTATGCATTGTATTTAAAATCAATATAAATCGCAGCAACATGAGGGCTGCCGCACGTTAACAGTGCGGCAGCCCTATTAATATTTTAATTCTGATATGAAAGTAATGCATCGACAGCAGCTTGTATTTGACAGGATCCAATGTAAAGATATGTAGGTTGCAAATTCTCCCAGTCACATGCAGCGCTTTGATATGACTGCGCCATATCCGGATAAACCGAATGATGAAGTTATCATCTAGGTGCAATGCTTACAAGAAAAAATGACACAACGGTTTTTGGTATACTAGCGGTTACCAAACAACTTGTATATCGGAGGAACCCTGTGTGCTGCTATCCTCATCTTGTACTATATGAACGGGAAAAGATACTCTTTTTTCGGGCAAAATCCTATTCTAGGGCTCAAATTGCTGCCAAACTTGGCCGGCCTCCTTCGCCCATTACTCCGGAAATTACGCAGAAATACGGTACAGGGCATGTAACTGCTGGTAACCGCTCTACGCGCCGCCGTATCTCCTGCAGGCCGTAGAAGCGGTTAGAAGATACAGCATGATACGAGGCCGTAAAGGCTTTCCTTCTTCCCCCAGTATGGGTTTCCGACAGAAATTGCTGGCTGTTTGCGCTTGGAATATCGCAATCCTAATGTATCAGATTATGTACGCCGGGGCAGCAATGAAAATACAAAGAAATGCTGCAGGAGTACTTCCCGAAAGGGATGGACATCACACCTGTTTCAGAAACCTAATACTATATCTATAAATTTATCATAAGGTACATTCCAGGTACATTTTGCATGGCGAATTGTCAAGCTAAGTGCAACTTTTTAGAGTAATGTACTTCGTATGGCGTTTTGTATCCTAAACATTTTCGGGGACGGCGATTTAGTTCTGCAAAAACAGCTTGCACATAGGCTTCTGGAACG
>NZ_NQXW01000030.1:0-25012 GCF_002287425.1 Megasphaera sp. ASD88
TGCCGCTGGGGCATGGCGAAAAATCCGTTATGATGATTTTGCCGTACATGTGCCTTACGGAAGAAGAAATGCTGGCGATTCGCTGGCATATGGGGCGTTTTGATTCGTCGGCCGATACATACAATGGATTGCAGACGCTGAATGCGGCACAGCGTACATCGCCTTTGGTAACGGCCCTGCATCTGGCCGATATGATGGCGTCGTGGTTCGACGAAACGAGCTATGAGTAAGGCCGACATGATCCGCCGGGCCCGATCGGCGTTTCGCGAAGTGCTGGAAGCGATGGAACAGCCGAAATCGCAACTATTGCAACGGGACCCGGCTATTAAAGGACTGGTTGAGAATATTGTACGACGTGTTGAAGAGGCGCGCAAGCCGGAAAACTGGCCTGTCGAGGAGTACCCCGACGAATTTGCAAAATACCACCCGCAAGACCATCATCTATGGGCCTGGCTGTTATATCATGCGGCATTTATTTCCGATGACCTGGCGTCTATTTTATGTATTTTGCGAGGCATGGGGTGTGAACTCGTGGAACACCCGCAATATGGTTATGCTATTCGCCCCATAATCGGCGGCAAGGGCTTTGAAAGCATGGAACAGTATAATTACACCAAAGAGCCGCTAAACGCGCTTACAGGCGATTTATTGCCCCTTTTGAAGCAGCTACGAGACGAGGTACGGCGGGGTAAGGTAATTCCGGCAAGTGAGTATCGGCAGGGACGGTTGGGAGAGTGAGATTATGAAATGGCATAAAGCAACGAAGGTATTACCGCCGTTAGATGAGGCGGTATTAGTTAAAAATCCTTGTATTGATAACGATTACAAAATGTGTAAGTTGGAAGTTTTTGATAAAGATAATCTTATATTTCAAGTATTGGATTATGATAGCAAAGATTCTTATTTTGATATTCAAGAAGGCACATTATGGGCAAGAATAACATTGCCGGAGTAGGAGGTCAACATGCAACTATCGAATCAGGCACGACGGCATATTGCTGTCAACGCCGCGATTGCCAGTACGCAGGTATTAATTTACCAGGCGCTGCATGACCGGTACGGTTTCGGCCGAGGCAGGTTTGCCAAAATCGATGCGGCAGTTGATGAGTATAGCCGGCATATTAACCATGACGGCGACCGGTATAATACGTATCGGGATGCGATGGATGCCGCCGGTTTGGATCTGCGTCTCAAGCAGGACTTTATCCGCTGGCTTAAAAAATCCCTGGGGATCAGTGGCAAGGCTGAGAACACCGGGGCTGAGGCCGGCATGGAGTACACGTATACGCTGATGCTGTACGCGCTGTATGATGTGTTTGGCTTCCGGCAGAATCGGCTGCGGTGGCTGCAGGAAAAGCTAAAGTTTTACGCCTGGCTTATCCTTGACGGCGAGGTTATGATACCGGAGTTTATGAAATGCATGGAAATTGAATGCGGACAGAAGTTTGAAAATCTCGAATCGTGGGAGCAAAAATATGGGGAGCTGAAAATATATGGATAACATAGAAGTAAACTGCAGCACCTGCGTATATGCCCACTGCCATGAAAAGGATTACCCATGCTGCGAATGTAATCCGCATACGTTAGACCGATGGGCGGGGTTAAAGATGTTTGGCGTTGAGTTTGGTCCTGATGGGCCGAGAGAGGAGATAAAGCGATACGATGACAGCAAAAGAATACCTGAACCGTGTACGACAACAGAATTACGTAGTACGACAAGCAGAGAAAGAGCTGACGGCGGTAAAATCTGATATTCTATCCTTGAGAGCCGCCAGCTTATCGGAGAAAGTATCTGGGACTAAAGAATCTGATTTGGCAGATAAATACGTCAAGCTGGAGAAATATTTTGATAAGGTGATTGCTGAATGGGATAAATTGATAGACATGCGCATCGAGGCTAAAGCGATGATTGCCATGGTCCCGGAAGGAAAACAGCAAGCGGTGTTGTACGCGCGATACATTAATTGTGAAGAGTGGGAACAGATAGCTTCGGAGCTGCACTACAGCTGGAAGGGTATTTTTAAATTACACGGCCGAGCTCTGAAAACTTTTGAAAGAGTACATGGAAGTACACTCGAAAAATGCGTATAATAATAGTGTGAAGATTTGAGATACAGAGGCTTTGCTGCCGGATATTCTGGCAGCGGGTCTCTTTTTTGTTTGCCATGAAAGCAGGTGAACCCATGGATCAGTGTGACGTACGGAGTTGCAAGCATGATCATAAGCGTAGATGTGCCATGCACCAAAGGCCTGTCGCAGGTCTGCATGTCAGTCGTACGAGCGGGAGGCAGATAACCGGACGGCGCTGGTCCATGGGCCTGTAAAGTCCGGAAATCGGCATCGGTTCTTCAGGTAATCATAGGCACATAGTGTAGCGGCAGCACGGCGGTCTCCAAAACCGCAGGCGGAGGTTCGAGTCCTTCTGCGCCTGCCAATTTTTCATAGGTTCTTTCTGGGGGAAAATTCTGCCGAGGTGCTTTCGAACCCCGAAAAAAGCGTAGATTTCAAGAAATTTTTATGCTTATTTATAAGCTGGCGAGGCATGGCAGGGGCATATAAGGGTGCAATGCATTACATAAAATCATAGTAATGTAAAGGAAATAGGGCTTTGGTATGCCGGATACGTATAAAAATATAAGTGAAAGGAGGCAATGCCGTGAAAATTTCTCAGAACTTAAAGGAGCTCACGACGACGCAGGTAGAATTTGCGCGGGCATTGGGCATTACACAGCCGCGGGTTCACCAGCTGATTGCCGACGGCATTGTCACCCGAAGTAAAACCGGCGGCGTATTGGTCATAGACAGCTTGAAAAATTACTATCAGGCAAAGAGCGGAACCGACGAAGGCGGGACGGTAGATTACTGGACAGAGAAGGCGAAACACGAGAAAACGAAGCGAGAAATGGCCGAGATCAACTTGGCGAAAATGGAGGGCAGCGTCTATGATGCGAAGGTAGTGGAAATGGTGTTGACGGAGATGTTGGTCAACTTGAGGACTCAGTTGCTCGGCTTGCCGGCGGCGTTGGCCCCGCAGCTTGAAGGGCGCACCAAAGAAGAGATTTATGTGGTGCTTACGTCTAAAATAGAAGAGAAATTAGCGGAACTAAGCGAATATACACCGGATTTGTTTACAGAAGAGACCATTGGGGACGGTGATGGCAGTGAAAACGGCGAATGAGCTATGGGCCTATATAAGCCGCCGCGGGCTGAAACCGTTGCCTAAAACGTCGGTCAGCGAATGGGCCGATACGTACCGCATGTTATCGGCGGGCATATCGGCAGAGCCGGGGCGGTGGCGGACAAGCCGCGCACCGTATCAAAAGGAAATTATGGACGCATTTACCCAGCCGGGTATCCATTGTGTCGTCGTGAAATCTGCCAGCCAAATAGGCAAGTCGGATATTATGAATAACGTAATCGGCCGGTTTGCCCATTTAGACCCGGCAACTATCATGATGATTCAGCCGACTATCGACATGGCGCAGGACTATTCCAAGACCCGTATTGCACCGATGATCCGCGACACGAAGGTATTGAGCAGCTTGTTTTATGACGTTAAGGCTAAGGGCGAAGCCGTGGGGAAAACGCGCGATGGGAATAACACGATACTGTCTAAAATATTTCCAGGGGGCAGGCTGATTATGTGCGGCGCCAATAGCCCGGCAGGGCTGGCCAGTCGTCCCGTGCGGGTTTTATTAGCCGATGAAGTAGATCGTTTTCCAGACAGCGCCGGCGGCGAAGGCGACCCGGTAGATTTGGCGGCCAAGCGCATGACGACATATTGGAACTATGTCATGGGCTTGTTTTCGACGCCGACCTTTGCCGGGGAAAGCCGTATCGAAGCGGAATATTTGGAAGGAACTCAGGAAGAATGGCAGCATGAATGTCCGAATTGTCATGAATACCATTTGCTGACGCACCGGAATATGATTACGGATCACGCGGAGCATACGGATAACCAGGGGAAGCGGCATGTGACCGTTCACGCCGTATCATGGCGGTGCCCCGACTGCGGGTTTACTTTTCCAGAGCGGCAGATGCGGCATGTGCCGCAGAAATATGTGATGCAGAACGCTTCGGCGCTGAAAAAAGGCGTGCGAAGTTTTTTTGTAAACTGCTGGGCGTCGCCCTGGCTGCCCTGGATAAAGGTTATGCAGGAATGGCTGGAAGCGCAGGGCGATCCTGAACGGGAAAAAGTCGTGGTCAATACGCGGTTTGGCGAAACGTATGAGCATAAAGGCGCCTTTGATGGAATCGACGGATTCCTGCGGCGCCGGGAAACGTATGATGCGGAACTTCCTGACGGCGTGCTGATCTTAACGGCGGCTGTTGATACGCAAGACAACCGGCTGGAGTATGAGATTGTCGGCTGGGGAGAAAATGAGGAATGTTGGGGCATCAAAAAAGGTATTATCCTGGGCGCACCGGACACGGCCGCCGTATGGAAACAACTCGATGAACAGCTGGATAGGGAATACCGGTTCCGTAATGGAATGGGGCTCCTTGTAGCCCGCACCTTTATCGACAGCGGTGGGCATTATGGGAAAGAAGTATACGCGTACTGCCAACGTCATTTAGCTAGACAGCGGTTTGCCATTAAAGGGGCATCGACGCCGGGCGTACCGATTATCCATAAATACTCCAAAGTGAAAACGTCACGAGGAAGGACGATTCCCTTGGTGCTGATCGGCACGGATAGCGGCAAGCAGTACGTTATGGATAGGCTGGCTATTGACGTTCCAGGGCCGAAATATTTTCATTTTCCGCAGGATTTACCGGAAAACGAGGCAATAAGCGAGCTTTTATGGAATCGCGGTTATGATGAGATTTATTTCCGCGGCTTAATCGCCGAACAGCGCGTGCCGCGAAAGAAAAATGGGCGCGTCGTATGGCAATGGGAGAATATTGCCAAAGATAAACGGAATGAACCGCTTGACCTGCGCGTTTACAATCTTGCCTGCCTGCATAGCATGAATGTGGACTGGGAACAGCTGGAGCAGTTGGTTAACAGCGGAAATAATAACGAAAAACCGCAAAAAAGTGCGCCAAAGGTGCAAAAAAACGCCGTAAAACGTAGTTTTGGGTGCATAAAACGCGGCTTAAGAGGTGATTAACGTGGCAAATGAAGCTTTAAACCTGCGCTTGAAGCAGTATTTAGAAGCAGAAAAGGCTATTTTGATAGCCGGACAAAGCTATAAAATTGGCAACCGCACGCTGAGTAGGGCAGATTTATCCGAAATTCGCGAGGCAATCAGCAGCCTTATTGCCGCCGGCGCGACTGTAGACGGCAGCGGAAACGGCGGCGCACGCCGTGCGATGCAGGTAATTATGCGTGATTAGGAGGCAGAACCATGAAAAAACGTAAAAAAACATACCCGGCACGGGCGCGGCATCCTACCAGACAGGCATCCGCGCCCGTTGTTATTAACAGCCGTTACAGCGAAGGCGGGGCAAGCAGGACCAGAACTGCATTAAAAGGATATTACCCCCTAAAATCCAGTACAAAAGCAGATGTTGATGTTAACTTGCCTTTGCTTCGCAGCCGCAGTACGGATTTATTTTATAACTCCGCAGTTGGTGCAGGTGCTATTAACAGCAGTCGCAACAATGTTATCGGCGCAGGCCTGCGCGTATCGCCAAAGATTGATTATAAGCTTTTAGGGCTTTCGGCAGACCAGGCGAAAGAGTGGCAGCGCCACGCAGTCCGTGAATTTAACCTGTGGGCGGAAAGCAATGCCTGCGATTTATACCGTAAAAACAATTTTTACGATATGCAGGACATTGTTTACCTGTCTTACTTAATAGATGGCGATGCCTGGGCGGCGATTAAATACCGTAAGCCGCTGGCAGGCTGCCCGTACTGTACGCGCATTCAGCTGTTTGAAGCAAGCCGTGTTTGCAATCCGGACGCCGCAACGGCTTTCGGGCCGGTATCGCCGTGGGTGGTGGAAACAATTAACCCCAACACCGGCAACCGCATTATCAGCGGCGTGGAAATTGACGCTGACGGAGCTGTGGTAGCCTACTGGATTGCTAACCGAGTGCCGTTTGATTTAACAAACCCGGCAGGCAAGCTGGATTGGGTAAGGGTAGAGGCGTTTGGCAGGCGAAGTGGACGCCGAAATGTGCTGCAAATAAGTCATGAGGAACGCCCGGAACAATACCGCGGCGTTCCATACATTGCGCCGGCAATCGAAGTACTAAAGCAGGTAAGCCGCTACACATCAGCAGAGCTGACGGCGGCGATTGTAAAAAGCTACTTTACCCTGTTTTTTACCAGCGGTACCGGCAGCACAAATAACATCGGCGATGTGCTGGCAAGCACTTACGGGCCGCATGAACGTGTGGCACCGGAGGATTTGGACGGCATTGAAGTCGGCGCAGGTACGCTTAATCTTTTGCCGGAAGGTATTGACGTTAAAGCAATTGACGGCAGCCGTAACTTGTCCACGTTTGAACCGTTTGTAAATAACCTTATCTGCCAGATTGGTGCATCGCTTGGCATACCGTCAGAGGTTTTGCTTAGCCGTTTTCAATCGTCCTATTCAGCGGCGCGTGCTGCGCTTTTGCAGGCAGCGGCGGTGTTTAGAACAAGGCGCACCTGGTTTGCACGTGACTTTTGCCAGCCAATCTACGAAAGCTGGCTTGCAGAAGCCGTTGCCATCGGGCGCATAAAAGCGCCGGGCTTTGGCACGGACCCCGTTATTACAAAAGCATGGAGTGGTGCGGACTGGTTCGGCCCGGTAATGGGCTTGCTGGACCCGGTAAAAGAAGTAAACGGTGCGGCGCTGCGCATAAAATACGGCTTATCTACTGGCGAGCGCGAGGCGGCGGAACTTACTGGTACTGATTACGATAACAACATTGACCAGATTGCTATTGAACACAGCACCTGGCAAAGCAAAGGGCTTGAAGTACCGCGGGCAGATAATACCGGCGGCGACAGCGGGGGAGGTGAAACGAATAATGCCGAGTAAATTTTGGCAGGTTAAAAACGAAGTTAATGGAAATAGCGAGATTTTACTGTATGGACCAATTGCAGGCGAAAGCAGCTGGTGGGGCGATGAAGTAACGCCCCGGTCTTTTGCGGAAGATCTGGAGAACCTGGGCGGCAAGGACGTAACCGTGCGTATTAACAGCGGCGGCGGTGACGTATTTGCTGCGCATGCCATCCATAACCAGCTTGTAGCATATAAAGGCAGGGTAACGGTAGTTATTGACGGCCTTGCGGCGTCGGCGGCGACTATTATCGCCGTTGCCGGCGACAGGATTATCATGCCGGCAAATGCGCTGTTTATGATACACAACCCCGCTATCGGGTTAAGCGATTATTATGGCGCAGAGGAGCTGTTAAAAGCTGCCGAGGCGCTAAACACGATTAAGGGCAGCATTGTGGCGGCTTACCGTAAACGCTGTAAGGCAAGCGCCGAGGAATTGGCGGCAATGATGGACGCAGAAACGTGGATGGGCGCAGCAGAGTGCCTGGAAAAAGGCTTTGTTGATGAAATCCAGGGCAGCGTCAGCCCTGTTTTAAACGGCAGTAGTCTTGTAGTGAACAGCGTTAACTTTAACATTAAAAATTTTAAAAATCAGGACGCGCTGAAAGCGTGCCTTAATAAAAAAGTGGAGGTAAAAAGTATGAACAACAAACTGGAGGCATTTTTAAATGGCCTTGGCTTGAAACTTGTTGACGAAAATCAGCCCACGGTACCGGTGCAGAATGTGGCGTCCCAGCTGCCTGCAGTGGACGCAGAACAGATTGCAAAGAATGCGGTGGAAGCTGAACGTCAGCGCGTAGCAGCACTGGAAGCGCTGGACAGTGGCGATAATCCAGCAGTGACGGCTATTATTGCCGAAGCAAAGAAAAACGGCAAAACTGCTGATGACGTGAAAACGTATGTTGATGCAGTAAAAACCGTTCCTGTCGTGCAGGATGCAGCACAGCAGCTTGTCGCTGATATGATTGGTGATAACAAAGCAAGCGGAGCAGAAGGCATTGGCACCGGGGCTGTTGATGAAGCCGCCTTGGAAAAAGCGGCAGACGCCAAAGCTATGGACGCTATGGCGCAGGTAATGAATAAAAAATTCGGAGGTGTAAAATAATGACTTATGTAGAAGAATTGCAGGGCGTACATTATGACGAACTTATCGGCGGCACGGCTGTAACCCCTATTATTAAAAACGTAACACTTTCCGGCGTTACAAAAGACACAGACCTTGCCCGTGGAACTCTGTTGGCGTTGGCACCTACAACCGGAAAATATTCTGTGCTTGTTAAACCGACTGGAACGGCAAACGATACAATGATTGCCAAAGCTGTTTTGGCAAAAGCTGTACACCAGGACGGAAGTGGCGATTTGGTAGTGCCAGTATACATTGCCGGTATGTTTAACCGCGAAAAACTGATTGTACCGGCAGAAGATACTGTCGAAGTACACGAAGAAGAATTGCGTGACGTTGGTATTTACCTGACCAGCGTTAAAGCGTAAAGGAGGCTTAACCGATGATTAACCTTGACGATACCAGAACCCTTTTAGGCGTAGTGGAGCGCAGCTTTAAACCTACCACTACCCTCGTTGATACCTTTTTCCCGGAAGTGCGCACCTTTGTTACAGAAACCGTTGAAATGGAATACCGTAAAGGCACGCGCAAAATGGCGCCGTTTGTAACTCCCGGCGCTAAAGGCGTAAATATGGCACGCAGCGGCAGCCAGCTGCGCGTATATAAAGCACCGCTGATGAAACCTAAACGCGTTATTGAAGCATCGGATATTATGCGCCGCGGATTTGGTGAAACCATTTACAGCCAGCGTACTCCGGCAGAACGTGCCCAGGCGCTGCGTGCTTACGATATGGCAGAACTGATTGACAGCATTGCCCGCCGCGAAGAATGGATGGCGGCGCAGGTGTTGCTTAATGGCAGCTGTCAGGTAGCCGGTTATGCAGATGACGGCAAGAGTACGATTATTGATACCATTACTTTTGACGGTTTCGATAACAAAATTACCATCAGCGGTAGCGGCTTAACTTGGGATAATACTACTACCGCAAAACCTTATGACGACATCGGAGACGCCTCCCAGACTATCCGCCGTAATGCGGGCCTGGTTCCGACCGTTGCTATTTGCTCCGCGAATGTAGCAAATTACCTGATTAACAATGAGCAGCTGCGGCAGTATATGCTTGTACCCAGCCGCGATAACCTGGCGCTCTTGTCTATTCAGCCGCGCCTCGTACGTCCGGAACTGATGCGCGTTGGTTATATCTCCGCACTGAGCCTTGACATTTACGCCTATGATGGTGGCTACGAAGATGAGGACGGAACCTTTACCCCGTACATTCCGGACGACCACATGATTATCGGCATTCCGGGCCGCGGCAAACGCCTGTACGGCGCAGTAACCCAGCTCGAAGCAGACCGTCAGTATTACACCTATGAAGGGCAGTACATCCCGAAAGTAACGGTTGACCTGGAAAGCGATACTTCGAGCCTTGCGATGAGCAGCCGCTGCGTGGTCTGCCCTGAATGGATGGACGACTGGGCTGTTCTTAAAGTTAAATAAGGGGGATTAAAGAATGAAAATCCGTGTTAAAAAGTTTAAACTGCGTTATGCAGGACTTACCTTTGGAGCAGGTGCGGAAATTGATATTCCGGCGGCAGAAGCCCAAAAGCTGGTAACGGCAAGCCCAGAGCAGTTTGAATATGTGCCGGATACGCCGGAAGAAGCCGCCGACAACGAAATCGGCGAGGAAAGCCTTAATCTGGACGGCATGACAGTGGCGCAGCTGAAAGAATTTGCCAAAGAAAACGGCATCGATATTGGCGAAGCTACTAAAAAGCAAGATATCATTGATGCCATTGTTGCGGCAGCAGAACCGCCGGAACCGGAAGGGCTTCCTGACGTAGACCTTAAGGACACTGTAAAATGAAAACCTTCAAAGAACAAATAGCGGCGGATAACGCCGCTATTTTTATCAACGACATGGAATTTGCTGATACACATGACCTGAATGGAACGGAATGTAAGGCTGTTGTACAGGATATCTCCGTTGCGGAAGCAGCGGAAGACTTCGGGCAGGCGTATACAGGCATTTATGGCAGCCGTGTACAGGTAAACTGTTTAAAGCAATCGCTGCCGGAGGTGCCTGTGCCGCTACAGGTATTTGTACTCGACGGCAAAATGTATCAAGTGGAGAGCTGTGCTGATGATATGGGCATCTTAACGATTCAGCTGGTGGTGCATGACCGATGATTGAAATATCTGTTGACCCACAATCGGTAGATACGGCAAGAAACTTGTTGGTCGCTTTCCCGCAGGAGATACATAAGGCTGCGGACGCGGCCATCAACCGTACAATTACCAAAGTACAGACGCAAGTTAGTAAGACGATCCGGGCGCGCTATGTCATTGCTGCCGGAGATATTAAGGCAGCGCTAAAAACAAAGAGAGCTCGCAGGGGGGAAGCCCGTGGCATGATTTTAGCGACAGGTAAAACCCTGCATTTCAGTAATTTTAGCGTCAGCGTCCGGAAACGGGGACCGGCAACGGTACGCGTACTCAAAGCAGGAAGCAGAAAGCCCGTTAAAGGGCTGTTTGTTCATGCAAAGAAAGGGCCGCTACATCGTACGCAGCCTGCCAGCTATCCCTTGCGCATACCCTATGGCCCCAGCGTACCGCAAATGTTCGGCAACGAGGAAACTATGAAAATCCTTATCCCTATTGCGGAGACGACGCTGCAAGAACGGTTTTTGCATGAAGTACAGTACCGGTATGGGAGGACATAATGACAACCATAGAACTTATGAATAACGTACAGGATTACCTGAAGATAGTCCTTGCGGATTACAGCACGACGCAGAAAGCAGGAGTGCGCCCAGTAGCCGTCTATGCTGGGTATCCGCCACTGCGGCTGCAGGCGGCGGAAAAAGAAAGCTATGTCTATGTACTGGCATTGGAATGGACAGATAAAGCGGATCATACTTTTAGCCAGGCGAAGATAGAAATCGGCTTCAGTATTTACGACGACGATACGGAACATGGCGTCTTGTCCCTGTATAACCTGATGGAGCATGTCCGGCAGGCCCTGTTGAAAAAGAGGACGCTAAACGGCAGGAACCGGCTGGAGCTGCCGCTGAAAGGGGAATTATGCGATGTACAGACGTTCCCACAGTGGCAGGGACGAATAGAAGCTATGTATACGATTGGCCAGCCTATAGAGGAGGAAATGGAATGGTAAGGAAAACGAAAAGCGCTGCGGCAGCAAAGCCCCAGCGCTTAATATATGTCGGCCCGACGCTGAAGGGCTATAAGCTAGTCCAATACCAGGTGTTTATTGGCGGATACCCGACGCATATTGACAATGTATTTGCCGAGTGTCCGCAAATAAAGCACTTGTTTGTGCCGGTTGCAGAACTGAACACAGCAGAATCGGATATTGCAAAAGCCGGTACGCCGCTGCACAAGTATTATACGTTAGCTGCGAAATGGGGAGTGAAGTAAATGGCATATAAACATGGCGTATATACGTCGGAAGTACCGACGTCGATTATTCCTGCCGTCAATACAACGGCAGGCTTACCGGTAGTATTTGGGACGGCTCCGGTGCATTTGGCAACGGACAGAGCGGCCGCCAATAAGCCGGTACTTTGTTACAGTTATGCCGAAGCTGTAGCCGCGTTTGGGTATAGTAAAGACTGGAAAAGCTATACGCTTTGCGAAGCTATATACAGCGAGTTTGCGCTGTATAACGTAGCGCCAGTCGTACTGGTCAATGTCCTGGACCCGGCGGTCCATAAGGAAGCGGTAACGGATAACGAGGTAACACTGACAAATAAGGCCGCAACGATAACCGACCCGGTATTGTTGGAAACGCTGAAAGTAAAAAAAGCCAGCGCAGGGCAGGCTTTAACGGAAGGGACGGACTATGAAGCAGCATATAATGACGATGGTGCGCTCGTTATTACAGTGCTTGAAGACGGAGAACTGGCTGAAGCTACAAGCGTATTCCTGGACTACGACAAAGTAGACCCGACAGCAGTAGATGCAGATGACATTATCGGCGGCATATCGGTCAGCGACGGGAGCCTCAAGGGGCTGGAAACGCTCAATCAGGTATTTCCTTTATTCGGGATGGTTCCCGGCATGGTAGCTGCACCCGGCTGGTCGGATAATCCCGAAGTAGCAGCCGTGATGAAATCCAAAGCCGGCAATATTAACAGCCATTTCAAAGCCAGCGTATTAGTGGATATTCCATGCGACAGCACCGGCGTTACCAAATATACAGACGTCAGCGCCTGGAAAACTAACAACAACTATACTGGCGAAGACATGGCTGTATGCTGGCCTATGGTGCGCATGGGCGATGACATATATCACTTGTCGACGCATGTAATGGGCGTGATTGGACAGACAGATGCGGACAATGATGATATTCCCTACGTCAGCCCGTCCAATCACGCTGCCCAGATCAACGGCTTGTGCCTGGCCGATGGGACGGAAGTTGTGCTGGGGCCGGATACCGGGGCCTATTTAAACGGCGAAGGCGTGATTACCTGCTTGAATTTTATCGGCGGTTGGAAAATTTGGGGAAACCGCACGGGCTGCTATCCTGCGAATACGGACCCCAAAGACGCCTTTTTGTCTATCCGCCGTATGTTTAACTGGCATGCGCAGACGTTTATCCAAACCTATTGGGCTAAAGTAGACGCGCCTATCAATAAACGCTTAATTCAAACGGTGGTAGACAGTGAAAACATCCGCTTGAATGGATTTGTAGCGCAAGGGGTATTGTTAGGCGGCCGGATAGAATTCCGGCAGGATGAAAATCCGACGACCAGCCTGTTAGACGGAATTATTACCTTCCATACGTATTTCACGCCGCCGACGCCGGCCCGTGAAATCGAAAACGTCATTGAATATGACCCGTCGTATTTTGAATCGTTGTTTGCATAGTAAGGGAGGAAGCGCGATATGAATGTACCAGAGAAGTTGATTAACTTCAGAGTATATGAAAACGGCAATGATCTTGTCGGGGTTGCTGACGTAGAATTGCCATCGCTGGAAACGATGACGGAAACCGTCAAAGGTGCAGGCGTTGCCGGAGAAGTAGACAGCCCTGTTATGGGGCATTTCGGCAGCATGGAGCTGACGCTGAACTGGCGGACACTGGAAAAGACAAATATCAAACTTGCCGTATTCGGCGGGGTGGCCCTGGATTTACGAGGTTCCCAGCAGGTATACGACAGTAACAGTGCCACATTAAAGACCATCGGCACGAAAGTGGTGATTCGGGGAATACCGAAAAACACCGAATTAGGGAAACTCGAAGTCGGAACGACAACCGATACGTCCAATGTAATTGAAGTAACCTATCTCAAGGTCGATATTGACGGGGAAACGGTGCTTGAAGTAGATAAGTATAATTTTATCTGCGTGATTAATGGCATGGATTATCTGGCCAGCGTCCGCGAAAATTTGGGATTGGCATAGGAGGGGCAACATATGATTATAAAAATTAAGCACCCTTTGAGGATTCAGGATAAAGAAGTAACAGAGTTAACGATTGATTTTGATAAGCTGACGGGCAATGATTTCATCATGGCGGAACAGGAAGTGCGGGCTATGGGAGATACGACGCCAACCGTATTTTTGTCCATGAAATTCCAGGCGGCCTTAGCGGCCCGGTGTCTTGGCGTGCCGGTAGACGATATATTGGCACTGCCAGGAAACGATTTCCGCAGCTTGATCGTTCCGATGACAAATTTTTTGCTGAATTAGGGATTCGTAACAGCCGGGAGATGAAGAAAGCGGCACTGGCCTTAGCTATGCAAAGCTATACGTCTGTCGGCTTTTATCTATCCCTGACTATTGAGGAACTAAATGAATACGCGGATTTGATAACGGAAATGCTGCATAAAAAATAGCCCCGCCTCTTTTAAGAGAACGGAGCTATTCGGCTTGTCGGTTAAAAAACGAATCGACAGCGGATTGAAGGACATTGCCCAGCAGGTACCCGATACCGCCCCAAACGAACAGGGACAAAGCAAAGACGAGCGAACCTGCCCAGGTTTCCATAAAGTTCATAGGGATGCCAAGCCAGGCGCATATCCCGTCGACAAGCAGAGAAATCAATCCGGTTGTCAGGAATCCGCCAATAAGGGCGGTGATGCCGGCGCAAGCGAGCGACCCAGCGATATGTACTAATTTTGAAAACATACGATCACCTTCTTTATGTTAAGTATATCATGTTTTGCGGAAGGAGGGTAGCATGGCAGGGGGGAAAGAATTTGAATTTGGCTTTAAAATTGCGGCCTTTCTTCAAGGGAACTTTAAAGCGTCTTTCGGCAGTGCCAATAAAGAAATCAGTGCACTGAATGAAAAGATACGGGAGAATAAAGCCCTGTTGAAAGCGGCGGAAAAAGACTATAAAGCCGGCACATTGAGCGAAGAGGCCTATAAGTCGACGACAACGGGGCTTACGGCAAGATTAGGCGAACTAAACGAACAGCAGCGTGCCGTGATGGAACGACAGGCTGGAATTAATAAGCTGGGCGCGAAATCCATGGGAGCATTTGCGAAAGGCGCCGCGTTGGTAGGTGCTGCGCAGGGCATGTTCTCGTTTACGCAAAGTGCCATACAATTTGAAAGCGCTATGGCCGATGTTCGTAAGACCGTAGATTTCGATACGCCGCAGCAGTTTAAACAAATGAGCAGTGATATTCTGGAGCTGTCGACCCGGCTGCCGATGACTGCGAATGGATTGGCCGCGATTGTCGCGGCCGGCGGCCAGTCCGGCATTGCACGGGATGAACTCACGTCATTTGCCGAATCTGCCGCAAAGATGGGCATTGCCTTTGACATCAGCGCAGATCAAGCCGGTGAGATGATGGCCAAATGGCGGACGGCATTCGGCATGAATCAAAAAGAAGTCATTACACTGGCAGACCAGGTAAATTATTTGTCAAATGTAACGGCTGCCAGCTCAAATGATATTTCCGATATTGTGACCCGCGTAGGACCGCTCGGTGAAGTGGCCGGGATCAATGCCGGGCAAATCGCCGCGTTAGGTGCTTCGATGGCCGGCGTCGGCGTGCAGTCGGAAATCGCGGCGACAGGTATTAAAAACATGGCGCTGGGTCTGGTATCGGGGGAATCGGCGACAAAAAGCCAGATAGCCGCATTTGCTAAATTAGGACTAAGCGCAACGGATGTTGCAAAACGGATGCAAGAAGATGCTCAAGGTACGATTATTGATGTGCTCACGCGATTAAGGCAGCTGCCAAAAGAAGTGCAGGCCTCTACGATGAAGGACCTGTTTGGCAGCGAATCGCTCTCTGCTATCGCGCCACTGCTTACGCAACTGGATACCTTACAAACAAACTTTAAGCGCGCCGGAGAAGCCGCACAATATGCGGGGAGCATGGAAAAAGAATTTGAAGCACGGGCAGGTACGACGGCTAATTCGCTGATTCTGATGAATAACCGGATGGATGCAGCCAAGATTGCCATTACCAACGGGTTATTGCCTGTCATCGTTCCCTTGGCGGAAGGCGTAGGCACGTTGGCGACGGCTATCGGCGGGGCGGCAATGCAATATCCTACGCTAACGAAAGCGATCGTCGTCGGTACGGCGGCCGTCATTGCCTTTGGCGCGGCGGGAAATTTTGCCAAGGGTATCTTTTACGGAGGCAAATGGCTGGCCGGAAGCATTTCCGTATTATTGAGGCACAACGCGCAGATTCGGCAGGGAATCATTCTGACGAGAGGCTGGGCCGTTGCGCAAACGGTATTTAACGGGGCGGCAGGAGCTACGAGAGCTGTCCTTGGCAGTCTTGGCGCAGGATTCAGGGCGTTGTGGGCCATTATTATGGCAAATCCATGGATGGCTTTGGCAGCCGTTGCTATTGGTGCAGGTCTGCTCATCTATAATAATTGGGATACCATCAAGCAGTGGTTTACGACCTTATGGGAGGACCCGGAACTGGCACTGCAGCAGTTTTGCGATGGTGTACGGAACTATTTAGGAGGCATTTTTGATTGGGTTTCTGAAAAATGGGAATCCTTGAAAAGTCTGCTGTCGTCGCCGATTTCCGGCAATGTGTCCATTGCTGCGAGTGGAGGCGGGCCAGTAGCGCAAAATGCGACAGGCGGCGTCTATCGCCGCGGTGCATTCCTGACCAGTTTTGCTGAAAAATCCGGGGAAAGCGCCATTCCCCATACGCCGAACCGCCGTAATATTGGCTTGTTGGCGCAGACAAACCGCATTATGGGAAATCCGTTGGGCCAGGGAACGAATATCACGGCGACGTTTGCCCCACAGATTACGGTGACAGGCGGCAGCGCAGATGTCGCGGCCATAGATACGCTGATGGAGCAAAAAATGCAGGAATTTGAAGCCCTGCTGAAACGGGTGGCGGCGCAGCAAAGGAGGCTGAGTTATGAATAATTAATTTATGTTTGTAGTTCAGACGAAATATAAAGCCGGACCACGTGAGTGATCCGGCAAGAAATTAAGCCTCTAAAGCGGTTACTTTATCGCGAAGGCGATGTATGTTTGTAAATAAATCGGCGGCAAATTCAAGCGCGACGCCTATATATTCGATATGTTTTTCTTTTGTGCGGCGATAACTTGTTAGGTTTTGAATCAAGCCGTCTAACGTTGCCGCTTCCTGCTCCAACTTTTTGATTTTCTGGTCAATACCATCGCCCTGTAGGCTGATGGCTTTTTCTGTGTCTGGGGCAGGGCAGGAAACTTTGAAATAATCCAGAATCACGTTTTTAACCTTCGAGTACAGATTCCGCAGCATGAGCAGGGAAACGACGGTATCCCGTGGGTACAGGACGACGCGAGACGCGCCAGTACGCAGATGGTTTTCGAGTTTGAAAACTTTCAGCGTATCGTCATTTAGTAATATGTGGCAAAGTTTATGCTTTTTCGCTTGTGTCAAAAGCGTCGCGTTCGATAATCCCGTCAGCTGCGCAAGATCTACGGACTGCATCATGATTTGGCCTTTGTAGGTAACCCGTTTGAGCACCGGTGCTGGCGTGGTTGGTTTCTGCCTGAGGGCTTCTTCCATTTGGTTGAAGGCCTGGATGTACTTTATTTTCCATTCGATGGCTTTCTGGCCGGTGAAGCCCATAACGAGCAACGAGAAGCCGTCGCGGTTCATGTAATATTCGGGGTACTGTTTACCCGTACCTGCGGAGTAACTCGTTTTATAGAACCAAGTAGTCACGGCTGAATTTTCAGCTTTGATATTTTCTATTGTTTGTAACACATTTTTATGTAATTTTCCAAAAAATTTAGCCACTTGACGACTAGAGGTAACTACTTGATTATTTTTTACTTCTACTAAGTTTTCCATGACAAAACCCCTTTCAAATATTTTTGAAAAGGAGCTCCCGCATATGCTATAATATTTCATAGGCGGAAACGCCTTGCGTAAATAGGGCATCGAAACTTTTCCAGGGTAGCGGTGCTCTATTTTAATTTGTAGACAAAAGCAAGTAAATGCCTTTACGAACAGCTTCAGCTTTGGTAATTGCGTTTTTTTCAGCATAAGCTTCCAATGCTTTGTTTGTTTCTGAATCAATTCTTACCTTTAGGTCAATGTTTTTAGGATTTACTGCTTTTGGTCTTCCTGTTCGTGGACTCATGTGTGTCACCTCACTTTTATTGAGTTCCAACAATTAAATAATACTTTAGTGAACACAAAAAGTCAAGAGGAAAATTTATTGGCTGCAAATGTGTTGCTAAAAAATGTTTCTTATACCACAAATATTGTTTTTTTGCAATATTTAATTTATAATAAAAATAAATAAGGGGGCTAAAGTAAAGTAAAGTAAAGTGAATGACTGTACTCAAAATGAAAGTGATAAAGTCCTTGCTCCTAAATATGGAATGTATGAAGCCAGTAAAATTCTGATATTGCGAATTGTAGCAACTTGGATATCGTTGTTAATTTTGTGGACAAATACCGAGAATGGTAAAGCATTTTTTAATACTTTAGCAGTTTTTGCCATTTCTCAGTTATTGTATGCAATCAGTATAAAGGCAGATAGTACTGTAAGGAAAGTATATAGCACTATTGTTATAATTATTGTTGCAATTATAGGGTTGGTAGCTATAGCTGGTTTAATTGGAGTTGCAGCCTTGGTTAGTACTGATGGTGGAAGTGTTATTTCTTTGGTGAAGTCAACTAATCAGATCACAGTTTGGGGAAGTGAATCCTTTATATATGTAATTGCAATTATATTACCTATTGCATATGCTTTTGAATGGGGAAGTAGTTGGTTTGCAAAAGGTGACATTACCGTAGAAAGGCGTGAGCAATATGATTATGCTGACAATCGTAATGGTAATTGCAACATACGTTGGGATAGTCATGTCTATTATTTTTAGATTAAATCAGAGTTGCGTATTGGAAGGGAGAGTCAAAATTGCTTTAGTATTGCCCTTCCTTCATTTTTTGATCATACCTGTTTTATTTATGATATTTTGCAAAGAAAAGAATCTCTTAGCAAGGTTTTACGTTGTTTGGCAGATGATATTAATATTTCCTATGGTATTGGCAATATTCTCTGCTCGCTTAGCTATACGTCAAAAAGAACAGCGTTTATGTAGATGTAATAAAAATGAAAACGAACAAGAAGATGTTACGATGTATCGGGAAACGTACAATGACGTATCTCAAAAGTTTGTATTTGCATAATTAAATCATTAATTCTCAGCTCAGCGATACGCTGGGCTTTTTTCATGCCCGAAAGGATGAATTTTTTGAAATAAGGAGGCTGAGTTATGGCTAATACATATACGACGGCCCAGGGCGATATGTGGGACAGCATAGCATACCGATTGTACGGCGATGAGGGCGGAATGAACGCATTGATAGCAGCGAATCCGTCATATATAGATGTCATGGTGTTTCCGGCGGGTGTCGTACTGTCCGTGCCGGATTATATAAAACCAACGGCCAACACATTGCCGCCCTGGAGGCGATGAAGAATGGTCAGACAAGTACAGGTATCCGTGTTATATAATGCGGCGGATATCTCGACTGATATCAATCAGTATCTCAAGTCTATGAATTACCGTGACGCTATGAGCGGCCAGGCTGACGACTTGCAGCTCTCGCTAGAAGATAGGGCCGGTATTTGGCAAAATGACTGGATGCCGGAAAAGGGCGCCGTACTGGACGTCAGCATGACAACGCTGTTTTGGAAAAGCGCCTATGAGCTGCCTGAAACGCTGCGGCTGGGGCTGTTTGAAATCGACGAAATTACAAGCAACGGCTACCCGTCGGAAGTTGGTATCAAAGCCGTATCGGTACCCTTCAATAATCAACTGCGCGGCGAGGTACATACGCGGAGCTGGGAAAAAGCAGAACTAAAAACTATCGCCAACGATATTGCGACAGCGGCGAACTTAAAGTTGTTTTATGATACGGAAGAAAATCCTGTTTTAGATCATTGTGAGCAATCAGAGCAATCCGACTTGTCGTTCCTGCTGCAGCTTTGCAACGATAACGGGCTGGCACTAAAAGTCAGCGACGGCCAGATCATTATCTTTGATGAAGCCAAGTATGAAACACAGGAGCCGGCTCTCACTATTGTAAAGCCCGGAACAGTGTATCCGCCGCCGAATCAAGAAGAATCAGAAGGTGATACAGAATCGGAAGAGGATACGATGATATATTTGCCATCTATCCTTTCGTACAGTTTGACGAGTAAGATTCGCGATATTTATTCGGCCTGTCATGTAAAATACCAGAGCAGCGATACAAAAGAAGTCATAGAAGCCACCTTTTCCGTCCCGGGAAAGACGGGGCCTACGCTGCAGGTGCGGGAACAGGTGGGGAGTGTGGCCGAGGCCGAACGGCTGGCGAAAAAGAAGCTCCGCGAACAAAATAAAGAAGAAGTGACCGGCAGTTTTTCTTTGCCGGGGTGTTTGCGGCTGGTAGCCGGGATTACGGTCAATTTATTGGGATTTGGCGTATATGACGGAAAGTACATCATTACGGAAGCGTCTCATGATATAGGAACCGGATATACGAGCAGTATCAATGTACGGAGGTGTTTAGATGGATATTAAACAGCTTGCCCGCGTCGGCGTCGTATCCAGCGTGGACGCGGCGGCAGGGACGGCAAGAGTGGCATTTACGGACTTAGATAATACGGTATCCCAAGACCTGCGTATCCTTACGCGGGGCAGCAAACAAGATAAAGACTATTGGATACCGGATATCGACGAACAAGTAGTATGCCTGATGCTGCCTAATACAAGCGGCCGCGGCGTTTGCGCCGGCGTAATTCTGGGTACGTTTTACAGCCGTACAGATGCGCCTGTAGAAAACAGTGCGGACGTGCGGGGGATTACCTTTGGCGATGGCTCTGTCGTCAGGCATGACCGCGGCAGCGGCAATATGACGATCCATGCGACAGGGAATATAGACCTGGTTGCCGATGGGAAGGTAACCATACAGGGCAGCACAGTGCATATCAATGAGTAAGGAGGCGGGTCATGGCACAAGCAACGCGATTGGGAGATAAGAACAGCGGACACGACACATGCCCGCCGGTAGCGCTTATGACGTCAAGCGAAACTGTGCATATTAACGGAAAAGGGGCGGGCCGAGTCGGCGATTCATACGAATCCCATAGCTGCGACACTCACAGCCCGCATGTAGGTGTAATCGCATCGGGGAGCAGCAGCGTATTTATCAATGGAAAAGCTGCAGCCCGTATCGGCGATCCCATCAGCTGCGGCGGTACCGTAGCGGAAGGAAGCGGCAATGTGTTTATTGGCGAATAGGTGATGCTATGTATGTAGGAAATTTTGGCGATATCCCTTTTGTTGTGGCCTCTGGCTATGTACGCACTTTTAGGGAGTACAGCCGTGAATCTGCTGGACGATGGACGAAACACGACATTATCGGACAAAAACCAGTGTTGGAATTTTTAGGGCCGGATGTCGAAAAGATTCGTTTTAAAATGATGTTCCGGGCAGATCAGGGCATGAATCCTGAAAAAGAAGTGCAACAGCTGCGTGAGCTGCGGGATACCGGCGAGGCTGACGTATTGATATTAGCCGGCGAGCCTGTAGGAGAGAACAGCTGGGTAATAGAAAGCATTGGCGAACAAGTGACGTTTTGGGATGCTAACGGGAATGTGTTGTCCGTTACCGTCGATGTGGCGTTGACAGAGTATGTAGAAAGGCTGGTGATATAAATGGATATGGCCTTGATTGCCGGGGTGAATACCGGCAGCGTTAACTTTGCGCCGGCAACGGAGTACGAGGAAATCATGCAAAACCTGCGGACGATACTGGCAACGCCAGTGTATAGCGTACCGCTAGACAGGGCGTTTGGCGTAGATATGGCGTACGTAGATAAACCGTTGCCGATAGCAAAAGCACACATCGAATCAGAAATTGTAAAAGCAATACGGCGCTATGAACCCCGCGTGACGGTTACTCATATCACGTGGGAAGGGAACGGTGAGGATGGTGCGCTGAAACCGAAAGTACAGGTGAGAATCAATGGAACTGCGTAATTTGCCGGAGATTGTATTTGTTTCCGGCAATAAAGATGAAATCATAGCGGAATTGACATCTTTATATAAAGACATAACCGGAAGAACGCTGGCTCAAGGCGATCCTATCCGGTTATTTTTATCGACTATCGCGGCGGCGGTTATACAATCGCGAGAATATATAAATTATACAGGCAAACAAAATTTACTGCGGTATGCTACAGGCGACGCATTGGATCATATCGGGGTATTGGTCGGAGCGGAACGGCTGCCGGCGTCAGCGGCTACAACGACGGTAAAAATTACATTATCTGAAGCACGGGCTACGTCTACCCTTGTACCTGCTGGTACGCGCATTACAGCAGGAGATAATGTCTTTTTTGCCCTGGAACAAGCAGTTACGATTATTGCCGGTGAAACGACAGCAATCGGCTCGGCCCAATGTACGATGGCAGGACCTATTGGAAATGGGTATTTGCCGGGGGAATTAGCGACGGTCGTGGATCAGGTGCCGTTTGTAGCGTCTATCGTCAATACAACGACATCTGAAGGCGGCGCAGATATTGAAGATGATGACAGCTTCCGGGAAGCTATCCATGAGGCGCCGGAACGATTCAGCTGCGCAGGTCCTGACGGAGCCTATGAATATTTTGCTAAACGGGCGTCGGCGCTTATTGCTGATGTTACGGTTACGTCGCCGCAGCCGGGGAAAGTACAGATAGTTCCTTTGCTAGATGGTGGGGAAATACCAGGAGAAGAGATACTGGATGCTGTACTTGAAGTATGTAATGACCGGACGGTGCGGCCGCTGACAGACCAGGTAACAGCCGTTGCCCCGACAAAAGTGGAATACGATCTCACCGCAACGTATTACATTGACAGGGAAAACGAAGCTAGTGCCGCGACAATCCAAATACAGGTTACGGCAGCTGTGGATGCGTTCGTATTATGGCAAAAAGAGCGGTTAGGAAGAGACATTAACCCTTCCGAATTTATCCGGCGTGTTATGGATGCGGGGGCAAAGCGTGTCGTCGTGACATCGCCCAATTACACGCCGGTAACAAGCAGTCAGGTAGCGATAGCTAAAACTATCAACGTGACGATGGGAGGGCTTGAAGATGCGTAAATTAAGCGACATCGTGTTGCAGGAAATTGCCCCGCCGAGTATCAACCGTGATAAAAATGTACAGGCCATTTGTGCGGCCATTGATGCTGAAATGCGAAATTTGGCCCAGCAGACGAGGCTCGTGTTGCTGCTCCCCAGGTTAGATGAACTGTCGGAAGAACTAGTAGACGAATTAGCCTGGCAGTATCATGTAGATTTTTATGATTATTCTGCGGACCTTACGAAAAAGAGAAATTTAGTACGGCAGGCTATTGCCTGGCATAAACGGAAAGGAACACCGGCAGCCGTAGAAGAAGTCTGTACGGCTGCGTTTAAAACCGCGAAAGTATTTGAAAACTGGGAATACGGCGGCGAGCCGTATCACTTTCAAGTACGACTTATCGAAGAAGGAATACCCAATCAGGCCGTAATTGATAGTCTAATTCGAGCAATCAATGAAACGAAGAATACCCGCAGCTGGTTAGACGGACTCAGTTTTTATCGGGAAATACAAGGCACCATTTATTATGGTGGGGTTGTCAATCAACACAAGAAAATAGAAATTTATCCGTCAGAATTTCATATGCCGGATATTTACTGCACGCAATATAAAGGCGGCGCGATTAGTATTTGCAGGAAGGTGGAAATAATATGCCAAATTGGAATGGAATAATTTTGACGAATAAAGGTAGAGTATTGCAGGCAAAAGTAGAAGCAGGGGAAACCTTGAACTTGACTAAGTTAAAGCTGGGAAGCGGCATTATTAGTGAAGGGCAGTCATTGGAAGCGTTGACCGATTTGATACGTCCGGAACAAAATTTAGGAATTGCGGCTAAAACAGCGATGGAAAATGGATTTACAAAAATTGAAGCAACGATTACTAATGCCGGGTTAGAAGAAGGATATTATGTACGAGAGCTCGGTGTATTTGCCCAAGACCCAGATGACGGGGAAATCCTATATGCTGTAACGACAGATACGGCCCCAGACTATCTTCCCGCCCAAGGCAGCGCAACTGTATTAAGTCAGGAATTTGCTGTTTACATTACCACAAGCAACGTCGATCACATAGAAGCAACTATAGACCCTACTGCTCTTGCAACAGTAGGGTTTGTTAATTTAGCGATTAATACGCATAATACCGATGCAAACGCTCATGCAAATCTTGCCTTGCTTATCAATGATGCGCTTGCGCCGACCGCCGACAATAACACATTAGTCAATTTACTATCAAATTTAGCAAATATGCTTACAAAAGTTACAGGGCAAAGCGACTGGAAAACAGGACCGGCGGCAAGCATTGCAGCTATTTTAAGTAATCTACAGGGCAATTTAGCGGTAAACTGGGACGGCAATAAATTTACCGTGCCGGCACTGGGAGCGTCCGGCCTGATGGCACAAAACGGCTATATAAACTTTGGCAAACTATTTGGCGGTCTAATTGTACAGTGGGGAACTGAAACTATCATCAATAACTCAGGCATTGCCGTAACTATGCCGCTTGCTTATCAAGATGCCACGTATAAAATTTTTGTCACTCACAACAACGGCACTTTATCGACTAGCGTAGTACCGCTGTCGGTCGGATATATTAACCCTACTTATTTTTATGTATCAAATAATGTCGGAGAAAACCCTAGCTTTTTCTGGGCTACGCTTGGCAAATGACGAGACAAATACTCAATCGGTCGTTGCCGGCTGTCTTGCGTTACGACAAATACGTAAGGCCGCCGCCTGTTGCCGGATAATTTTTTGATTGAACCGTAGCCATTAGGTTTACGCATAGTAACACATCCTTTTTAATCAACATTATACAGGAGGGCTAATATGGCAAATGTAGACTATTTGATTAAATTTGACGACGATGGCAACCGGGGTGAGACCCATGACGCCGTATTTATGACGGACGCTGAGATTGCAGAATATCAAGCAAAAGGATTTGTAGCAGTCAGTACAGCTGATTACAATAATCTGCTTGGCAACAACGCCGAGAATCAGCTGTATATCAGGCAAGCCGATGGGAGGTTTGTGCCCAAACCTGCCTACGTGCCGACAGCCGAAGAAACACAGGCGGCCAAGTTGTCCGAATTGGACAACGAATACGCGACTAAGTTAGAGGACAACAAAAACTCCATCATCGTCGCCGCCACGGTGGATCAAGACGAAGAGTACGCCGATCAGCTACGGCAGGAACGGCAGGCTTTACAAGCTGAATATGTTCAGAAAAGGAGTGAGCTGTAATGGAAACAATCAAAAAATGCTTTTTGTGTGGACGCCCAATGAAACAACAAGAAGGGCTTTTGTATGAGCTCTGCACAAATCCGGAATGTCCTCGTTCCCAGCCGCTTCCGGAGCCCAATAGTGCTACTGAAGGGGAT
>NZ_NQXW01000031.1:0-24331 GCF_002287425.1 Megasphaera sp. ASD88
TCGGCCACGCCGGCGGCGATGTGACTGACCGCGTGTACACTCACAAAAGTCTCCACCAATTACGAAAATGTATACAGTTGCTACGCTGATTTGCTCTTAACGCGCCCTTAGACTATATGAAAGCCGCGATGTATGCTGTATTTACAGCCATTTTTCTTTGCTCTTAATGACTATAAAAAATACAGCTAAATGAGCCGGTATTTTCACATTTTTTCTGTAAATATCGGCTCGTTTCGCTGTGTTTTCGTATTCTCAATATATTAAATTTAATTGATAATAGCATATTTTTATTGCAGTCATCTCTCCTCTTTTTCCTTCTATACAGTGGGGATTCGGAGAAACGTCAACTAACGGAACCCAAAAAGTTACTTTGCCTATATCGGCATCCGCGCTAATCGGTGTGGTCTCTGATCGTGGGATAAGCCCGATTTATTATTCTTTTAACGACGCAACTTTGACAGTGTATAGTCGCAGTTCAAGTGGCTCATTTACTAACGGAGCGTTCGGGTACATAGCAATTTGTCATTAGAGACAGTGGGGATTGATATACCTGTCATACGATGAACAGGAAATAACTTTACCGATCACAAGTAACGGCATTTTTATCATTTTGGGGCTGGATAATGACTACGGCTGCGATAGATTTGGAACTCAAGCATCTGCCAGTAATAAATTTAAAGTTTGGGAACGTAGCGAACAAGGCGTCTTTGCGGCGACTAATTTTCAATGGGTGGCTATTTGCCGACAGTAACCCAAAAGAAATTAGGATTTTCGCCTATGTTGTTGGAAACATAAAAATAAGTCGGATTTATATACCCAACTGATAACGGTACGACGCTAGATGATAAAATGCCGTTATTATGTGTTATTAAAATTTTATATGTAGTATCAGCATAGGCCAGCGGCATAGTTACAGCAATTCCTGAGTTGTTGATGATAGTTTCAGTTCCCCACTGTACCGAACAGTGGGGAAGTACGGGCACTCCGGTAAATTATCTGGCTACCGTTAATTTGCCTATATCTTTTGCATCAGGCGCGTATGCTGCCGTTGCACTTGCATCACTTTTAAACAGCAACACAAATCACGATGCGCCGATCGTCGCAAAATGGGAATCTGCGACAAAAACAACATTTACATTTGGGACGACAATGTCAGAAGCACCGAGTTGCAAGTATATTATCATCGGCCGATAGCAAGCCAGTATACGTATATGTCTTGGCTTTTATTATTATCGCGAAAAGCTGTTATTGTGTATGATGACAGCTCGGAAAGACAGTGAAGGCTATACACATTATCGCTATTTGCACTTTGTACCGTCGCTACCATTCTTGCAGTTGTTTTAAAAGATATGACAAACGGGGTGGTATTTTGATTTGCCAAAGCGATTCCCCACTGTGCCGATCGGTACAGTGGATAAAATACTCAACAAGTGCTGTGGGATATGACGACATAAGTTACCCTATTGCCTTTACTGACGCCGTCTTTAGCGTAACACCTGTCGACTGGGATACGTCTAATATTACGGTAAGTCGTGGCTATACTTTTACAGTACTTGAAAATGATACAACACTATCAAAGTGCCGCATTACGAGCGGTACTGGCGGAGCTGGACTTATCCGAGTTGCATTCATCGGCCGATAGCGATCCATAAGACATTAGAAACGGCTGTTCCAGGTGTATACTGATGTCCAGTTTCGTAGTCTATCAAGATTTTTAAGCCGTTCGCGTCAGCATTTTGGATATATGGTGTGATTACGATGTCCGGGACATCGCCGCTGTTAATTGTTGCGTTGCTCCACACATACCCTGGCATTGTGATTGCAAAAGGAACGGTACGTATGGCGGCATCAACAGGCATAGATTGATAAGTTCCCCACTGTACAATTAGACCGCCAAATAGTTTGCCAAAATTTACATAGCCATTTTGGGCCATCAGTCCACTGATACCGAGCGCAGGAACAGTAAATTTATTGCCGTCCCAGTTTACAACGAGGTTGCCTTGCAGGTTGCTCAAGATGGCCGCTATGCTCGCTGCCGGTCCTGTTTTCCAGTCCTCTTGCCCTGTAACTTTTGTAAGCATATTCGCTAAATTCGACAGTAAATTAACTAGCGTATTTTTATCACTAGTTGGCGCAAGTGCATCATTGATAAGCAAGGCAAGATTTGCATGGGCATCTGCATCCGTATTATGGTCTTCAAGATCTTGCACGGTAACATGCGTCTCATCATTAATCAGAATAGTTGCTTGCTGCAAATTTCCGATAATTACGTCAATGTTAAAGACCTGCGCGTCGATGGGCGATGACTTATCGGGAATATAGTCAACGTAGTTGCCGCCGTTCGTGTACGCATACAGTACTTCGACATCACCGTCGAGTTTCGCGTATACGCCGATTTCTTTAGCATAGAATCCGCTCTCAAGTTCTTCATTCCCCAGGGTCGCCCGTATCGTAAAATGTCCATTTCCCAGATTCTCTTTATTCGTAATTTCAAGGGTCATCTTCGGCGACACGACGGCCGTCAAATCACCAATAGACGTATCAGACGGTACATCGCCGTCACCGACAATGACTTTTGTAAAAATAACTGCTTTCTGCGCTGCATTGGCTGCGCTGTTTAAGTCAAGTCCCTTTTTGGTCGTAACTAAATCTGGATACTTTGCCATACATTTACCCTCCTACATTTACTGTTTTTAAAACATGCACATATCCGCCTGTATACTGTGCTGCCGTCATATCACCGATGTTAACGCCTGTATAGCCGGCGATTGAAACGACGCTTTGCTGCCGCACATGCCCGTCTGTATACTGCCGCAACGCTGCATTTTGTGTATTGCTAATTAAGATGAGCAGATTCTTAGGGACAATCGTCTCTGCAAATTCCCTGATACTTATATTCTTGCTCATCATGTCAGCTGTAAGTTCCATCCAAAATTCGTATTTATCGTTATCGACATGGATTGTCACGTTGCCCGGACCGTAAATGTTATCTAAAATGGCTTGAAAGCTCAGCACTGTATACGGCCGTGTCCCCATCAAGAGCTGCAAAATGCGCGTGCGCCGATCTTGCAGCGTATCCGTAGCCTTAGGCATGACGTCAAATATTTTCTCCCATTGCTGTAAGCCGTATGCCGTCATCGTCGAGATAAACTGGTTATAAAAAATATCGCACATGGCTTCCCATAACGCCTGCAACTCCGTATCTTCAATACGCATGAGTTCCTGTACGTCCTTGCTATCCCGCGTCACCGGCGGCAGAAACGTAGCCAGCGATATAACGCGTGTTAAATCGTCCATATTATCCCTCCGTCAGCGATACCGTTCCCAGCGTCGGTACTTCGTCCGTTTCCAAGGTAATCCGATCCGTCTCCCCGTTAATCGTTACGTTCGCAACGTCTATGACGTTCTGCACGTTCAGCATCGCCGTCAGGATATACGCCGCCCGCACGATAACCTGTTCCGTATCACTTTGGTTACACCATTCCTGCCGTCGGGCTTCCAGATAGCTGCTGATGGCCGCCTCGACCGCTGTTTGTACGTCTGTCGGTTCATACCCTTCTTTCAGCGTAATATCTGCCGACACATTGATTTTTATATCGGTCGCCGCCGCCACCGTGACAACGTGCCCGATCGGCGCGATGCCGTAGCCCTTCCCTTGCGGGCTTGGGTCGATTTCATTCTGTACTTCTTCCACAAGTTCACTATCCGGGATAGCGTATTGGCTATTCAAAATAACCAGCTTTACCGTCCCGCCGCCGTTCCAGCAGCGATATACCTTCACACCGCCGATGCCGGGAAGAGCCAAGACTTTTTCTGTGTAGTCAGAGCCGTTGCCGCCGTAAGCTTTGGATTTCAGCGCCGCAAAGTAGCGAAGCCGAAACGTTTCCGTATCTTCTTCGTTTTCTCCCGGCGTGATAAGCTTTGTAATCTCCGCTGTCGCCAGCCCCGGTATGGGGTCAATCGGGACGATACTGCCGATGCAGTTGTTACCGGCAATACCTAACGTCTCACACCGCAGTTTATACGTATGTTCCGTATCGTCGAGCAATTCGATGACCTGGAAATTGACGTTATCGTAGTTAAACCGCGAGCCGATGCTAATAGCCTGGGAAAACTTGCCTTCCACTTCGGCTGCCGTCGCCGGCTCCGGCGTGATATTAAATTCCGACGCCCGCAGGATTAAGTACTCCCGGTCGGCCGTCGTGGCAAAGGTCTGCTTTAAGATGACCTGCGCCATGATATAGGCCTCGGCCAATTCAATCGCCGCCGGCGCGCAGGCATCGTAAATAATACTGCCCTCGCGCCGGTCAAACTGCGGCGAAACCGTATCGAGCATACGCTTGATAATGCGTTCGCTCGTCATATCCTCATACAATGCCCTGCACCCCCTTACTTGCCTTTATCGTGCCGTAAATGGTATCCACCTGAAATACAGCCAATACGTCGCCACCGTTGTTTGAAAAGTCAAAGTCATGCACACTCGTAATCCTGTCGTCGTTGAGCAGCGCTTCCTCGATGCGGCGCTGCAACTCGGCATACACATATGGGATAGGCTGACCGAATAAATCTTCCAGCTCAATACCATAATCCCAGCTGTAAATAATGTACTTGTACCGTTCCGTATTGAGTGTTTTATAAACAGCCTGCCGCATGGCTTTCAGTTCATCACAGTAGCCGCGAATCTGGCTGTCTTTATCGTATTCGAGGTTATACGTCTGCGACGGTTCCGTATACGTCGATACTTCGGCGACTGTTACTGAGTTAGAATCCGGCAATAATAGATTCGTAGTCAATCGCTGCACCCCCTATCCGGGTTATCGTACCGGTCGATGGCGATAAACCGTTGCCCGCCGGATTCACGCAGCAAAATAACCTTATCGCCGACGGCCAGGGCATTATGTACCAGATACGTCTTACGGCCGGCATAGCCATGGTGGTGGCTAGCATATTCGGCGTAACCGCTGCCGCCGGCGGCGTCCTCAGTCTGATGGTCGACGGTCATGTCGACGGACCAATCCGACGTATTTTTCGTCAAGACAATATCGTCGCTTTCTAAGACGTATTTATTTTCGATGCGGACGCGCAGGGGGCCAGTGGCAATGACTTCGCCGATAATGACGTCAGCCATCACAGCCGCCGCATTGGTTTCTGTGACGATCTGCTTTATCAGCTCCACAAACTTTGTATAATCTGCTTCCACATATATCACCTACCCCATATGAATAATCTCTGTCGGCGCCTCCCCATTATGCCAAGCGTAGTTGGCGTCGCCGTATTTCATGGCATAACCGTTCGAGCTGCTGTTGCCAAAACAGCCGCCGGCGCCGTCGGCAATAACGGCATGGTCGCGGTCGCCGTACAGCAATATATCGCCTTTGCTGGCATATCCCGTAAAGGATTCTACTTTATATCCCCGGGATTCCAACTCGCTGCATAACGTACCCGTATTGGCAACGCCCTTGTCGTATAAATCTTTTAAGTCTGGATTGTAGTACGAACCCGCCGCGCATACCGTGTCAACACAGCCCTCGCTGCCGTATGGGCTGACGCGGCCTTCGCAGGCCGCAAACGCCGTATCGACCTGATTGGGGTCCGCCGTGCCGTTATACGTATACGATCCGCTTGTCGTTTGTTTTTGCTTTTTCGCTTTCTTCGCCGCCTGAATCCGCTGCAATACAGCCGTATCGTTATTGACTTTGACTTCATACTGTGCCGGCGGTTCGTAATACATAACGTCCATATCCATGCTGTGCAGGCCGTTGGCAAAAGTATGCGTCACGTTCTGCACGACATAGTAGTTGTTCAGGTCTATATCGCCTAATGACAGATTGATATAGACGCTGCTGCCGCCGCGAACCCGCACGTCACCGATGATACCTTTCAGGCGAATATCCCGCGTCTTGCGGTTCTTCGTCGTGATAATATGCTGAGCCCGATCCATGGCGTTCGTCGTCTTATCATCGGGTTTCATCAAGTATTGCAGGCGGCCCCATTCTTTGACATGCTCCTCATCGACTACGACGCCCGTTCGTACTAACGTCGTGCCGACTGCGCCCGGCGCCTCGCGGACGACCTTGACGTAGTTATATGTGTCTTTATCGATAGAGGTACGGTAACTGTAATTTTGCAGGCACTCGGCATCGATATAGATGTCCGTTTTCATAGCCTGCAACGATTTCAACATGATTTTCCCGCCGTCGTCGTAAATAAAATACGGCGTATGCTCCGGCAGATTGATAATTGTCAAATCCAGGGCTTTCATCAGAATGTCCGCCAGTGTCTTGTTATCTTCCAACCGCTTGGGTATGACATACTGCGTATTATCGAGGTCGCCGACAGTCAACCCGTAGTCGTTGGCGATGTTTTGCAGCAACTGGGTCAGCGTCCAGTTCCGATATACGTAGCAGTCTTTATTCTTGAGATACCGCAGCTGGTCGTAGGCCAGCACGCGGATTTCTTCGTTTTTATTTCGGTCTTTTTCAAAAACAAATCCTTTGAACACGATTTCATTATTAACCTTGAACTGTACGACGTTGCCTTCCTTGAAATCGAGCACATCGTCTTTTAGGACTTTGAAGTCTAGTTTCGCCGGCTGACAGTCGATGCCGCGCGTCAGCTTAACGGCCTCGACCGGCTCCACGAGATACTGATTCTCGCCGTTGATGATGACCATTTCATACGTCAGTGGTACGGGCATATCCGTTCGGACAATCTGATATTCCGCCTCTTGATTCTGCGCCGTATTGGTGTTTTGCTGTTCATCGGGCATCAGTGCAGCACCACCTTATTAGCCGCCTGCGTCCCCAATTTTACGACCTGACCGACGGCCAGGGCAGCCGGTACGGCGATTTTGTTCAGCGATGCAATGGCGAAGAGATTGCTCGTGTTGCCGAGCTGACGCTTTACGACCTGCTGCAGCGTCTGCCCCGGGATACCGTAACCTGCGAAGGTATGTCATGCCCCGCCGTGCTTCGGTCTTGCGTAACCGTCCCTTTCGTGTTGCCTTCGCTGTCCGTCTTGACCTCGATGCGCTTGGCGCCCCAGTCGACGTACTTTTTCAACGTAACGTCGGCATACATGTCATAGCCTTCCTCCGCGTCTTCATCAATGCTGTAATCTTCCAGCGACGCCTTCATATTGGTCATGGACAGCATCGTGCCGTCTTCTTTCATGCGCACGACGATAAACTGGAAAGGCTGCCCCGACGCTTTCAGCGCTTCCAGCTGGTCTACATAGTACGAGGCTTTTTGGAAACTCATAAGCATAGACTGGTTAAAGGGGTAGTCGCTGTTCGGCAGCATAAACTTAAACGATACCTCCGTAAGGCCGGCCTGCTTTAGGATATTGACTTCGCCTTTTCCCAGCAGGTCGACCGTCCGGTTCTTGTTGTTGATTTTGGTACGCATCGACGCCGGGGGAATCGGTATCTGCATCGTATCCATAAACATATAATACATTTACGTTTTCACCCCTTCCCGATGGATTGCCATTGCTTCCTGTATGCCTTTGACAAGGTTGCTCGTCATGCCGTCAATATCAACGTCAGAGGCTACGTTATTCTGGTTTTCTACGATAATGTTGATGTGTTGCTGCTGCCATTCGGAAATAACCTGCTGAATGGCTGAATCCCGCAGTTCGGCAATTTCGGCGTCGGTCATTTCGATAGCGTTGGCCATGCGTTCCGTGTTGTCCGCCGTCCGCTTGGCGTTTCTCTTGTTTTCTGCGGCGTCCGGGTCATAGTGCGATGCCGGCGTAATCTTGCTGGTATCGTAAGCCTCCGGGATAGCCTGTTTCACAGCATCGGTCATACCTCCCAGCCAATCGCTGGCGCCAACGCCATACGCCTTTTCTGCCGCTTCGTTTGCACTAGTCTGTTTGAATGGCCCAATATGCCAAGCCGCATCGGGGATAGCCATTCGCTCGCCTCTCCAATCGCCCGCATTGACCGCAGAAATGTTCATACCCGGTATTTTATTTACGATGCCGATAATGTCATTGACGGCTTGGGCTATATAGTCCACAATGCCGTTCCAGATGTCGACGAACAAATTGTACGTAGCGGCTGCCGGGTCCTGGAACACGCTGCCCAGGAAGTTGGCAAAGGCAATAAAGCCGTTGGCAACGGCTTTGATGATATTCAGAATACTTGTACCCAGCCAGGCAAAGGCCCCGAAAATAAGCCCCGTCGCGGAAACGCTCGTACCGGCGAAATAGTTGACGGCCGCTACAGCCAAGTAAAAAATACCGATGAGGACAACGATTGCCCCGATGATCCACGTGATGGGGCACATGGCCAGGGCCGCATTAAACCCTTCCTGTGCTAATGTCAGGGCAATAATAGCCGCTGTTTCTGCCCAATCGGCGATAGTCTTGACCCCTGTCGCCGCAGCGGCAATGCCCATCTGCCCTGCGCTGACAAGGGCATTCAGGCCGACGTATACCAGGGCCAGCCCCAAGGCACCCAAAGCGGCCTCTGCCGCCCAGGCATGGGTATTAAAGAAGTCCCCGACATAGGAAATAGCGCTGACGGCCGTATCCATAAACCATTGAATGACGCCGACGGCAGCGTAGAACATCGGCGCGACCGTTTCAATGCCCCATTCGATGTTATTGACAAAGAACCGGACGCCGTCGCTGTTCGCCAGGTCGTTCAGCCGCGTAAAGACGGGGGCAAATTCCCGCAAGGCAATGTTCGTCAGCTCCGTGAAATGGTCGCCCCAGCGCTTCGGCATGGTGGCGAACTGGGCGTTGATTTCGTCCATATTGTTGAGTACGGCATTGCGGATTATGTCGGCCGTAACTTTACCCTCCGACGCCAGCTGCTTCAGCGCGCCGCGAGGCACGCCCATTTCTTTGGCAATCATGTTTTCGATAATCGGCGCGTTTTCGGCGATACTGCGGAACTCGTCGCCCTGCAGCGTTCCCGACGCCAGGCCCTGCGTCAGCTGCACCATAGCGTCTTGCTGATGTGCCCGGTCGACGCCTCCGATAACGAACATTTTTTGAATACCTTCCATGAAACGCGTCGCTTCGCGCGGATCGGGAAAGGCGTCATGGGCGCTTTGGGCTAGCTGCGATACGGCACGAGCCATGTCGAGGTAGCCGCCGCGGGCGCGCTGCGCCGATTCAAAAATCAAGTTGTTCAGATATGCCACGTTTTCCTGCGAGCCGGCAATAAGCTTCAGCCGTGCCTGTACGCCGGCGTATTCGTCGGCCGTGCTGACCAGATTATTGAGGCCGTTAGAAATGGCCTCAATGCCCTGCATAGCCGCGCTGGCCAGGAAACTGCCGGCAAAGACGCTTTTCAACATTCCGAATTTAGAAGAAGCTATATCGGCCGAATCGCCGGCCCGGCTGGCCGCGCCAGATACTTCATTGAGCCGTCTGGCAACAGTATTCGACGCCTGGCTGATACGGTCCAGTACGGGCGAAAAGCCGTCGCGCAGACGGATATAGTTTTCTATCGTTGCCATAGGCTACCTCCTTTTCTTCGCTTCCTCTGCGGCTTTCTTCTCCGCCCTGGCATATTCCTGACAGCAGGCATATACAAAGGCCCTCTCTTCTTCAGACAAAGCCCGTAATTCGTTCGGCAGGATATGCAGTTTCACCAGGGCAAAATACGCCAGCGTCGTTTCGGCGTCTTTTGCCCGTATTAGTTTTTTACGGCCTTGATTTTATCCCCCATGCCGGTCTGAAAATCGCTTGCCTCCGACGCCGCCAGGTACAGGTCTGCCAGCTCGCCCGGCGTCAGTAAATCCTTCAGCAGCGCCTCGGCGCCGACGACGCCGCGGTTCGTCTGCAATTCTGCGTCGTCCAGGTTCGGGAATACGATGCTCTTCAGCGTAAATTCCGTCGTAAACCGTTCCCGATCGAATACGGTCTGATAGTCCCGCGTGCCCTTCACCGGCACTTTTTTCGTGCACCACTTTTGCAAGGTTTCGATTTCATCGTTCGTAAGCGCCCGCAACTCCCATTCAATGGGCTTGCCGTCGACGCCGATGTAGCGCTTCGACGCCACGTATTTAACTGGCTCTTTGACAATTTCGTTTTCCTTAAAAAATGCGCTCAGTGTCTTTACTTCACTCATCTACTATTCCTCCTACGCCTGCATACCGTCTAACAAGGTGAATTTTTCCGGAATCTGAAGCCCCTCAAACGTAAAAGATATTTCATCTTCCAGCCAGTCGCCGTCGGCGTCAAACGCCGCGATAGTCGTTTTGTCAATATTGCAGTTCGTCAAAATAACCGTGCGCCGTCCTGCTTTGGCGGTCGGGTCTTCGTTAGAAATCTGCATGTCAAAATACGTATCCACGCCGTTATTAACAAAATCCATAATCATATCGTCAAACAGCGACGTGTTCTTATAAATCCGCAGCGTGCCGCTCCCCTTGGCCCCGACGGACTTATTGCCCTTGAGCAGGCGCCCCAGGATCGGCACTTCCTTCTTGTCTTTCTCAATCGTCGCGTTCAATGACTTCGCCTGAAACAGCAAGTATCTGTTTCCACTAATCGTCACATACGCCGACGCCAGCTTCGCCGAAATGACGTCGCCAGCGAACATGGTGCGAATTGCATCTGGCATATTTCGTCCCTCCCTTCTATGCTACGTAAATCGTGCAGTACAGTTTTTCCATGCAGACCGTCGGCTGGATTTCAAAGGTCCATAAGACAGAATCTTTGGAATCACCCTGCGTCGGAACAGGCAGATCGTCAGCCACGAAGTTCTGAATGGCGCGTACTTTCTGGTAATTTTCAAAGAGCGCCACGCCGTCATTCCAAAGGGCCAGCCTGCCCTGGTCGTCATTCTGCACTTTGCCGAGATACGTCCGGTTAAACAGCCGCGCCAAATCGATGGCCGCATTATCCAGTACGCGAATAACCTGATTAAAGGAAAAGTCTTCGTTCTTGTCCTTCGTAAACTCCGTGAATGTGTTGATGTCCTTCAGTACCCGCGTGTCGCCCTCCACGTTGCCACTGACGGCGTCCGTGACGTTGTGGAACATCAAGAGGCCGTCCGTAATGGCCTGTTCCAATTCGTACTGCTTATACGCCGTATTGACCGTATACTCGCCGTCGTAGATTTTATTCGTGCAGCTGGCGTTGATCGCACAGCTTGCTTCGGCCCCGGTCAGCCAGTATACAAGACTGCCAGGTTCCTCGCCGGCATCGGTGACGTTGTTCTTAATGGAAATAACGCCTTCGTAGTTAGCTTTTTCTTTCCCGTACAAAATAACCTGGAATTTTGCCCCCGAATCTTCACGGCAGCGCTTGACGAAATTGATCAGCAGCGACTGAATCGCCGAATCCGTCCCGGCGTAGCCCAGGCAGTTAAAGTAATACGGCTCGATGAGCTCAATATAGTCCTGATAGTTGGCCGTCGTGACCTCGGAACCGTTCGTACCGCCTGTAAGGGCCGTTGAGGCCGTTGCCGTCAAGTCGCCAGTCTTGATGAATTTGACATAATCGTTGGCCGCCAATTCCTCACCGGTCGCCACGTTATCCTGCTCGTCGACGGCTTTCAGCACACCGTCCGTTTTTAAGTACGTCGTGACAATGAACTTGCCCTCATGGTCTACGTCGTCCTGAATAGCGACGGATAAATCATTGCCGCGCAGTCCCGGATACAGGGCTTCGGCAATCTCATTCTTGGCTTTTTCCCCATCGCCGTTGAGGCGGTAGAAATAGCCCGTCTTCAAGTTGATAAACAGGTCGCGCAGCCCTTTCATGCTGTCGTGGCCGTAGTCATAGCCGAAAATCTGCTGGCAGTCCGTCTGAAATGTATCCGCATCGACGCGGAAAATCTGCCCGGCAGGGCCCCAGTCGAGTTCCAGCGCCATCGTGCCATAGCCGCGGTCGGCTATATCCACAGATGCCCGTTCTTTGCTGACAAAGTTAATATACGTACCTGGCAGCTTCTTATTTTGAAACAGCCAAATTCCGCCTCCTAATGCCATAGCTTACCCTCCTTTACGGATTGACCGTCCGTACGACAGGACGCGTCAGCGCCCCTTGAATAATCTTGTCAATGTCGGCATGCGTATACTGCTGGCCTTCTTCCAGTTCACAGCATAGTAAGTCAGCATACCGCCTGTATTTCTTCGATTTTACGATTGTCACGGCGTCGAATGTAGCTTCTGGCGCCGTCGTCATGGTTTCCTCATTCATTCTTGACTCTCCCTTCCGTATGTAACGTCTGCATTGCAGGCTCTTTTTCTACGCCTTTCAGCACATGCATGTTATACGACACAAGGAAATGCAGCACGTTGTCCGTAATGCGGTAGCGCATCTCCGTGCCGCGCAGCTTCCGGCCGCCGTCTACGGTAATGTACTCCAATGCCATAAACAGCGTATCGGCCATAGCCGTAAGTGACCGCCTGTCCTTAATTTCGCCGTTCCTATCTAAAAACAGCAGCACATCGAAGGCGTATTCCCGCCAGTACCGGTTCCCCAGCTCCTGTTCTTGCGACGCGTCGATGAGCTCTACGTAAAAACAGGGAAAATGGGCGTGCTGTTTATGATAGTCCGTATACACGGCATAGCTCGTTTGCTGTGATAATGCAGCTGCGATGCCTTCCGTAATACTCTTGACGTCATCCATATCAACGTAGCCCCCTTAGTATATAGGACAGGATAATTTGTGATAGCAGCCGTTTGGATACCTTGCGCACAGTCCTCTCAGCTTCTTCCGCGATGTGCTGCCCCGGCACCCATGACCGTACCAATCGTTTACCAATAGCCGGCACGAAACGACCGGGACGCTGGCGGTGTCCGTCGTTGACGTAGCTGGCATACGATGCCGAATTAAACACTTTCACGGAATAGGTGCTGCCTTGTTTTTTCACAGACTCAGCGCCCCAGCTTCGCCGCATATGTTCTGAAGCTGTCAGCACGAGATACTGTTTTTTCCCGCTTTTGCGGCTCTTCTTGATACGTTTGACAGCATGGGCGTTGGCATGATTGCGCGACTTTGCTTTTTGAAAGCCCTTAGCGCCTACTTCCATCGCCTGAATCCGTTCATAAGCCTTTTCTGTAACCTCGAATTCCTTGGCGCCGCCACTGGTTTTGAACTTATGCCTAATCGCTTTTCGTAAGTACACCTGCGCCAACGATTCGGCGCACTCTTCCATGCAGGCCTGCTTTTCCTGCGGGCTGTTCAGCCCTTCGATTTGCCGGCGCAGAGCTTCGAACCCGGCAAAGGATACGTCTACGTTAGCCATCGTATTTCCCCCGGTGCCGGAGCGGCACTTCCTGATGACTGTCATAGACCGCAGGCACGCCGGCCGCCGTGAACTGCAGCGTCCGGCCCCGCTGCACGACGTCGATGTCTGAACCGGCAGCAATGACGATATCCGGAGATATAAACAGGGTGATAGACTGGCTGAACGCCTCTAGTCCGTCACCCTGTTCGGCCGGCGTTATGCTTTTATGCGATACGCGGCAAGGATACGGCCCGGCTTGCCGCGGCTCTGCGGATACGATACCGTTTTCATCTGGTTCGCCGTCTGCATAGGCCCATATCGTCGCCTGCCCGTCGTAGAGCTTTTCCAACGCTTTTCTTACCAACGCAGTTTTCGGTAACATGCTAAATCACGCTCCCTCAGCCATGACGTAATCACGCCGTCAAGCCGCGATTCTGCCGACGTACCTTCAAACTCGACCGTCGTATCCCCTTCTTCAATGCGGGATACGACGGCTAAGTCGTCAGCGCTTAGTACGTCGGCCTTCTTCATCTGCAAAAAGCGCCCGGCCGCCCGTTCTTCGACGACGGTATCCAGCGCCTCCGGCAGCACGGCCAGATTACAATCGTCCAACACGGCCCGCTCTTCAGACTGCAACAAGTATGTCAGCAACGCGTCGTCGGCAGGCTGCGTCGCGTATCCCGTCGCCGCCTGCATCAACATTTTGACGTTATCTATCGACGCCGCCATCATTATTCCCCTGCTGCCGCGCCTGCGTTGACCCACACGGCGTCCAGTTTCTTTTCAGGAATCCACAAGTCATGAAATTTGCGGTAATCCAGTTTCCAGGCGTCGGCTTTCTGGTTGACGTCCGGCGCGAAGATGCGGACCTTATCGGTCTTGGAAATGGCAATCGGCGCGCGGCGGGCAATGATGATCCAGTTGATGTCCACGGCATCATCGGCCGCTACAAAGCCGCCGGCTTCCTGCCCGCCTGTCGTGCCGTCGTTAAACGTATATTCCGATTTCATGCGGGCGCTGGGCACGCCGAGGATAGGAATTTCATTGTACGTGCGAACTTTCGTATCGATGACGCCGGCTTTGAAGTTCGTCACATCCAAGTGTTTTTCGATGTCCTTGACGGTATTCAGAATCGTGCGGATCGGCGTCGACATGATAATGACCAGACTTTCCGCATCGCCGACGGTGTCCTGAATCGTCGTAATTTCTTTATCCAGCTGTGCCAGGATATTCGTCGCCGACGGCGTAAACGAAGCCGTCACGCGTCTTTTCCCGTTTGCCAGTTCATAAATCTTGCTATACCGGTAGGCATCCACTTCGGGGATAACCTGCGTGCGCTGGAACTCGCCCATGACATTGCCTGCAGAAGCGACAAAGTTTGTTTCGTCTACGTCCATCGCGTCTAAATGGAACGTGCGGCCACGATCCTGCGTCAATTTATAATCAGCATAACGCAGCGTAACGGCGCCCTGATTAAAGCCCGTATCGCGGTCGTAATCGGCAAGGCCCTGTACGTCAATAACAGGCATACGTACCGTATCGCCGCCTGTGTATTTAACATTGCCCGCATTGGTTTCCATCCAGCCCGACGTAGCGCCGACAAGCATCTGCTTGTCCAGGGACTGCTGGAAAATTTTAGTCATTTCTAACGTATTGATTGGCATAGTCATTCACTCTCCCTTTACATATTCAATGCCTGCTCAAAAATCTGCTGGTCTGTCAGATCCTGCCCGTCGTCGGGGTCGCTCCCTTCGCCGGGTTTTAAGCCGTCAATTTTATGCTTCGGCTTATCCGGCTCAAACAGATAAGCATCCGATTCTTTGAGCTTCTTGAGCTGGTCGTCCAGCCCCTTCACACTGCCGTCGTCACCGACTTCGGCATCCGCCAAATCCAACAAGGCCTTTACGGCTTTGGTATTCTTAGCCTTGGCCGTCAGCAGGGACTTATCTACGGCCGCGTCGAGCTTCATCTGCTTGATCGTGGCGTCGTAATCTTTTTGGCGTTTCTCTGCGTCGGCCTTCATCTGCTCGATCTGCTTCGTCAGTTCTTCGTTGCTGGCGTTGTTTTTCTTCAGCGTATCCAGTTCCTTGGCGATACGCTTCTGCTCTTCCTTAGCCTGCTTTAAGGCCGTCGCCTGCTGCTCGTGCTCCGCTTTAGGCACATAGTTTTCATAGTCTTTTACAATCTTGTCGGCCTGCTCATCGGTCAGTCCTAAAGCTTTTAACTCGTCTTTGGTCATGACGGTTCTCCTTTCCAAAATAAAATATTATAGCCGCAGTCTTATACAGGCATACGGCACCGCCTCCTTTCAGGCATGAAAAAAGCACTCTTGATTTCTCAAAAGTGCTTTAGCTTGTATTCCGTTTAAATTACTGGAAAGCATTAATCAGCTGCAGCATCAGGCCACCGCTTTCCTGAATAGCCTTCCAGACTTTCGCCATTGTTCCGTTGTGCTCAAGATATTCGATTCCGTCAGCTGTAATCTGCGTGTTTTCATACGATTTGATAACGGGAACAGCGCCCTTTCCCAATACGGATACAGTACCGCAAATCACTCCAGCAATAAAGCCTTTCCGCAAGAGCTCCGTATAGATAAATGCCAGATATTCTTCGTTTATTTTTACGGGATATTCTGCCAAGCTTAGGTATTTGCTTTCCGGTCGTATGCCATGCTTCAGGCAGTAATACAAGTATGAAAGCAGGTAATACACAATGACATGGTAATCGTCTTTAGCCATAATGTCGCCCCCTTTTATCGGATATGAAAAAAGCGCCCACTGAAAAGTGAACGCTTTTTTCCAGAAAGGAATCTTTGGCAGGCGTAGCAGGCTCCTGCATCTCTCGGGTTTCCCCTGTCAGTACCATCGGCGTGTGGACGCTACGAAATTTTCCACCTCAAAGATTCCTTTTTGCATCTTCATTATATCACGGTTCATTTTTCCGGTAAAGTATCTTGCCATTCCTAATATACTGTTTATATCTTCTTTCTTTTACCCTTTGAGCAGTAATAATGGAATTTTTATAACCTTCTGGGTCCGTTGAAGTATGCAGCCGTAAAATAATCTTTATTTTCTCATTATTTAATTCAATTTCTTTTAGAACCATAGCACTATTGGGCTTATTAGCTTCTAGAATATAATCTGGACAGCTAAGTGCTTCTTCGAAATATTTAACAAATCGCTCATAATCATTGGGATGTCTTTCTTTTATATGTTGTATTTGACGATCGGTAATAATAACCTCATCAGTACAAATATCGGGCGTTACTACCTTATAAATTTCCTTATCAATTTTGCCTATGTAATGCACTTGCGCAACTCCTTCGCCTACTCTGTTTTTAATTATATCAGGCTTAGGAGTTGATTGAAAGCTCTTCTGCCACGCATCCAGCTGTTTTTTTACTAACCGGGATACCGGTCTCATCTTTTTTGCCATAATCTGCGCAAAAGCTTCAGCAAAAAATTCGTCTTCATTGGTTAAGGCATATCCAGATAATGTTTGGGAGAATAATTCCGCTTGTGTCTTTCCTGCCCTGGAATACCCGCCTAATTCCATCCATTTTTCATAGTTCGCGTGTCGGGCATTGTGGAAAATCTTGTTAATTTCTTTTTTAGTAGCTGCCGGCAGTATGTTATATATGCTATGCCCGATTTCATGGTATATATTGTCATATTTATGGTCTGTTGCCCACCACCCCTTTTTAAATAGCCGTTCAGCCATCCGCTTTTGTGTACTTACAAAATTAGCACTTCGACCCGGAAGAGCTAAAATCCTTCCCTCATCCGTAAACCCGCCGCGGCTTGTTCTTTCTGCTTTTCGATTTTTAAGTTCATTGATAGGTATTTTTATTCCAAATTTTTGACGAACTTCTTCCATCGCTTCAAGTACAGCGTTCATTGTATTAAGGTGCAATTTTTCATCTAATTTAAATCCAGGATTGGTAAGTTCCTTAAACCGAAGGAAGGCTTCATCTTTGGATTTCGCAGGAGTAAATGGTTTCTTTTCTTCCGCCATAGCAGCATCAGCAACCTTAGGCTCTCTCCAATCTTCCAACGTCTTGGATTTGTCGACAAATACGGCTTTCCAGTCTGCATAGTTCATTTTCCCCGGTACCTGCACGGTCTTACCCGTGTCTGGATCGCGGGCGGCACGTGTTGAATCATCATCCGTAATGCCTTCAATGTACGGTGCCGTTGTCGTACGGCAGTAACAGTGAAAGGGCGGCATCGTCACACCAGGCTTGGCGTCAGCCCGATCGAAGACCTTGCCGTCCATTTCCCGGCAGATGGGCGACGTCCGGCTGTCCAGCGTCGCAATGAGCTCGTATTTTGCTACGTGGAGTTTTTGCCACGTATCCATACGAGCCGTTTCCTGTACGTAGGCTGTCTCCGTCTCTGCTAATCGCTTGGCGTTGCTAAAAGACACGTTGAAGCGGTTGGCGATACGCCCGGCAAGCAGCGTCGTCCCTTCAGCGGCGATAAGCGTCCGCGTAATCTCCGATTGGAGCGTATTCAAGAGCTTCGTTTTATTGTCCCAAATGCGCTTAGAAAAGTCCTTCCCGTCCTCTGCCCAGGGTCTGGATATAGTTTTTTCAACGCTTGTTTTAGGCACTTCGGAAAACGTATCATATGCGCCCTGCATGGACTGTGTTTCATAGGCCGCACGGTAGTAGCTGTCCTCGTACACGTCTTTCAGCAGCTCCGTCAGGTTGATTTCCTGTTCCTTAGCCAACTGTTCGACGTAGTTCGCCGTTTTAATGTACAGCATTTGGCTGCGGCTCAATCGTGCCCGAATAGACGCCTGATCCAGCATCTTGATGTACTCATCGGATAAATCCTGCTGTTTCGCCAGTTTTTCATACTCTTTCAGCGTCAATTTAAAAGCCTTCAGCTCCCTGGCGTCCAACTGTTTACGGGCGTCGGCCAAACTCAGGCCGTTTTCATCGGCATAGCGATTGTACCATTCGATGACTTCGTCGCGCAGCTGCCGCAGCGTGTATTCATACACTTTTTTCAGCTCCGCCATAGCTTGGTCGGCCTTATCCATTTCCCGCTGTTCCAGCCGTTCAAACCGGCGCTGCCAATAGTCCTTATTCGTCATCTACGCCACCGCCTTGCGGCTCCTGTCCGCGCATAGCGTAATCCAGCCCCAATTCTTCCTGCTGCTCGGCTTGCAGCCGTTTGAGCTCTTCGGCCGTATCTTTGACCCAGGGGTGATTGGCGATGATCGTTTCCTTGCTGATGACGCCTTCGGAATTGCGGCAGTTCGTAATAAGTTCCGATTCATTGACCGGCGTATCACGACTAAAAATAAACTCGACATCGCCGGCTTTGCCGCCGTTAATCCCGTAATACGTATTGACGAACCACATCAGCTGTTCCAACGACGCCTGGAACTCCATCTCGATATTATTCGTATCGATGTCGATGTCACTGTAAATACTGCTGATATTCATTTGGTTCGGATTATTGCCCATACGGTCGTCGCGGGCGTCAAAGCCGTTGCCGCAGTCAATAATCGCCTTTTCCAACAACTTTATGATGACCTCGTAGTTCTGGGAATTGACTTCTATTGTCAGCGTTTCAACGCCGCCTTCCACGCCTTCACGAGTACGCACCTTTACTGCGCCATAGACAGCCAGATTCCGCCGAAACTCCGATAAATCCGTACCATCATAGTTCTTAATGACGAGGATCGTATTGCGCACGTCCTCACACATGACGTCGGCAAAGTTGCTGATGAGCGTATTCAGCGCGTCCTGCAAGCCCTTCACGCGGCGGATAAGCGGCAGTTCTTCATCGTTGTACTTGAAGGCGATGAGCGGCACGCGGTCCCAGTTCATCGGCTTATCGTCTATGGTGAGATAGGCACCGCTCGTGCGCTCCACGTCGGGGCGCAGCTGGTCGTTTTCCCAGATAAAGTATTGCACGCCGTTACTCGTATAATAATCGACCTTATGGACAATCTTAGGCTGTTTCCCTTCATAGGTTGCCACGTCATAAATACGCAAGAACGCGTCCAGCCTTTCATGCTCTTCGTCAGCCCAAAACGGCAAAATCTGCGACGGCGGGAACCGCTTGAAATGCAGCCCCTCTGCCGTAACATACGGGTGTAAGTACGCAATGCCGCCGTTCAGCGCATCTACGCCAACGTGCTTCAGCCGGCGGCGGAACGTTTTATCGAATACGCTGTCCAGCAATACGCCATAGGTTTCATCGTCCGTTTTGACCTCGAAGGGCTTTGCCAGCAAGTAGTTGACTTTTTGGTCGACCAATTTCGCATAGCGGTTATAGGCGATGCGGTTATTCGGCAGCGTATGCAGCGTAACCTTGCGGCCGCCTTCGCCGATGACTTTGCGTTCTTTATGGTCTATGTCTAAATGCTGGCAATAATATGCCGTGCCTGCGCGAATCCATAGCCGTTTTGTAGAAACTAGCCAGGCTTTCAGCTCTTCCTCCAAAAATTCTATCTCCGTCATGCCGGACTGACTGCCCCGCATGAGCAGCAGGTTCCACCATCGTTGTAATATCATGCTATCACCATCCAAACAGCGGGGCGTCGTTGACCCGTTCCAGCGCGTACCGGACGGCGTCAATCGTATGATTGTTCTTATCCGGGTAGACGGACTTAAAGTTCCCCAGCTTATCCTTTTCTAACTCATACTGCGTAAACTCCCGCGCCGCATTGGGACAGCGGTCCGGGTCGATGATAATTTCTTCCAGTTCATCTTTCAAAAAGCGTATGCCTCGTTCTACGCTGCCGGGCCCTTTAACGGCACCTTCGGCTCGGATGCCGCGCTCTTCGATGTCATCGATGGATTTAGGCTCGGCGCTGTCGCAAATGACAAGCCCCCGGCCCGGATTTTCCTTGTTGATATAGTCCGCCGCCTTCGCGTTGGACATATTGACGCGGTACAACTCATGGAAAATATACAGCCGTTTCCGCGTTTTATCGTATTGTACGACCATATATGCCAGCGGATCGGCGGCATAACCCCAGTCAAGTCCGCGATAAATGCGGTCGAAGCGGTCGATTTCGGCATCGGTAATATGTCGCAACGTCACATTGCGGAATACTTCGCCGCCGGTCCCTGTGACCTCGCCGAGGTACTGATGGCGGTACTTTTCTTCATTGACAGCCTTCATGTGATCCGCTTCGGCAATAAACGGCGCCCCCAGCCAGTCCGGCGGTACAGTCAAATAGGTGCTGTGGTGGACGATTTTGTCTGGTCTCGCCAGCGACGCTTCATAATTGACCCACGACTGCACCGATTCCGGCGGATTGTACGAATAGAAGCACCAGAATGTCGTGCCGCCGCGCATGACGGATTGCAACACTGTATTGATAGTATCCATCTCCGGGAACTCGGCCAATTCTTCAAACCAGATATAGGCAAAATAGCCATGGCTAAGCTTAATGGACTTGCTTTTCAGCGGGTCGTCCACACCGCGAAATAAAATGCGCTGCTTACCGTATGACAGCGACAGCGGGCTGATGCGGGCCTTCCACTTGTCGGCGACGCCCAATACGTCAATAGCCCAGATAAGCTGTTCATAAACGGATTCGCGTAAAGTGCCGCCGATTTTGCGGAATACGACGGCATTGCGGTTTGGGTCTTTCATCATACCCAGAATAATTTCAATGCCGACGAAGGACGACTTCGTCGATCCGCGGCCGCCTTTCAGCCAGTAGTGCGTTGCGTCATGACGTTTTACCTGCTGATGCAGCCGATAAAACGACGGCGCTATCCGCTCTTTCAGGCTAACCTTCATCCGGCACATCATCAACAATCACCACGCTTTCATTTTCTGTATCCTGCATAGCCGCTACTTCGGCCTTAAGCTTCGCATTTCTTAACTGCTGCTCTTCTACGACTAGTTTCGTCGGATAACGTTTCAGCAATAACTCCGCGGCTTTCAATCGGTCTTTTGCCCCGATTTGCTTTTTTACAATTACCGCTGAAGAACAGCCTTCCCCGCTCCCTTCTACGGCAACGACTTCCTCGACGATTTCGCCGCGCATAGACTGCGACAAAAATTGAATAATTTCTTCCGGCGTCGCCGTTTTCCCCTCTTCGATTTCTTTCATGCGCCGGTCGATTGCGTATTTTATTTCAGGTTTCTTCAGGTTTTCGTTGCCGATGGAATACGCCGTTTTCTTGCTATATCCAGCCATTAGCGCGGCCTTCGTCGCGTTTCCGGTCTCAATATACGCTTCAACAAACCGTTTTTGTTTCTCTGTCAGTTTCATTTACATTTTTCACCCACCTCCTACTTGAAGAATCTATGCCGGTTTCCAGACTTCACTGGCCCATGATTTAACGATGTCCGGTTGTCTACGGGCTTTGCGTAAAAATCGCAGGCGTTTAACCCGCAGGGCGCGCGCCCGATGCGGCACGTTCCGCACTTGTTATGCTTGCAATCGTAAATATGACACATCAGGCACACCTCCTAATTCAGGACATGTTAAAAGGGACCCGCTAACAAGTCCATTTTCAAAATCGACCTGTCAGCAAAGTCCCTTTATCTCAAATCTTCACACTACTATTATACGCACTTTGCGAGTGCAATTCCATGCAATCTTTCAAAGGATTGCAATGCTTTACCATGTACGTAAAATACATTACGCCAACTAAATTTCATATCGGTAGCAATTTGTTCCCACTCTGTGCAATTAATATACCTTGCATACAGCACCGCCTGCTGCGCCTCATCGGGAAGCATAGCAATCATCGCTTTCGCTTCGATGCGCATGTCTATCAATTTATCCCATTCAGCAATTACCTTATCAAAATATTTCTCCAACTTGACGTATTTATCTGCTAAATCGGATTCTTTCGTACCAGTCACTTTCTCCGACAAGCTGGCGGCTTTCAAGGATAAAATATCAGATTTTACCATCGTCAGTTCTTTCTCTGCTTGCCTTACTACATAGTTTTGTTTTCGTACACGGTTCAGGTATTCTTTTGCTGTCATCGTATCGCTTCATCTCCTCTCTCGGCCCATCAGGACCAAACTCAACGCCAAACATCTTTAACCCCGCCCATCGGTCTAACGTATGCGGATTACATTCGCAGCATGGGTAATCCTTTTCATGGCAGTGGGCATATACGCATGTACCGCAGTTTACTTCTACATTATCCATATATTTTCAGCTCCCCATATTTTTTCTCCCACGATTCGAGGTTCTCAAACTTCTGCCCGCATTCCAGTGTCATGCACTTCATAAACTCTGGAATGCGAACTTCACCGTCCAAGATAAGCCGAGCATAAAACTTTAGCTTACGTTGTAACCAGTGCAGCCGTTCCCGCCGAAAACCAAACACGTCATACAACGCATACAGCATCAGCGTATACGTGTACTCCATGCCAGCCTCGGCCCCGGTATGCTCGGCCTTGCCGCTGATACCGAGGGATTTTTTAAGCCAACGGATAAAGTCCTGTTTGAGCCGCAAGTCCAGGCCCGCGGCGTCTATCTTGTCACGATATGTACTATACCGGTCGCCGTCGTGATTAATGTGTTTGCTGTACTCGTCAACGGCCATATCAATCTTCGCAAACCTGCCGCGGCCGAAGCCGTACCGGTCATGCAATGCCTGGTAAATTAATACCTGCGTGCTGGCAATCGCGGCATTGACAGCAATATGCCGCCGTGCCTGATTCGATAGTTGCATATAAACGCCTCCTTAATCTAAAACAATGACAGCTGTCTATCTTCCATCGCAAACCGATACTCTAGTTTTTGGACACTCCAATCCGGCCTAAAATCATATTTGACCATTTTATCCATTTCTAGTAGTTTTTGCCATAATTCCGGGTAATATTTTCTTAAGTTGCGAAGTTCACCAATACTTTGTAATGGGCAACACCAACACGATGCTCGCTTAAACTTCTTGTACAGCCCTCCCCAATTAAAGCCATGGTTATAGCAGTACTGCAAAGCCATTTTCTCAGTAATACCTCAATCGTATAGCGGATGCACTGTATTTTGGGGTATATTTACGTGCCGTTTCGGTTCGTCGGCGGCGATGCCGATGTACAGCTTGTAATCACCGATATTCCGCAAATATTTAGCGGTTAAATCAATCTTAAATAGCCTTGTACACCACCGGTTCCACATTCTAGGCCATCCATAACCACATTCGCCTTTATTTTTGCCTCGTGTCTTTCGGCATTGCGCGAAGTAATAAATAAAGTCGTGCGGCGGTCTTAGCCTCGTTACTTTTCTGCCGATATATCTCTCAACTTTTGCAATGTGGTCGTACATGCCCGGAAATTCCATCGTAGTATCACAAAAGATGATGTCGTCTATCTGCATCCCACGCTCAAGCATCATCAATAACATAGCCGTTGAATCTTTACCGCCGCTGAATTGTACAATGTGCTTAATTGGTATCACTCTCCTAACCGTCCCTGCCGATACTCACTTGCCGGAATCACTTTACCGCTCCGCACCTCGTCTCGTAACTGCTTCAAAAGGGGCAATAAATCGCCTGTAAGCGCGTTTAGCGGTTCCTTGACGTAATTGTACCGTTCCATGCTTTCAAAGCCCTTACCGCCGATGATGGGGCGAATTGCATAGCCATATTCCGGATGCTCTACCAGCTCACACCCCATGCCGCGCAAAATGCACAGAATCGACGCCAGGTCATCCGAAACAAACGCTGCATGATACAATAGCCAGGACCACAAATACCGATCCTGCGGGTGGTATTTTGCAAATTCGTCGGGGTATTCCTCGACAGGCCAGTTCTCCGGCTTGCGCGCCTCTTCAACACGTCGTACAATATTCTCAACCAATCCTTTAATAGCCGGGTCCCGCTGCAAGAGCTGCGATTTCGGCTGTTCCATCGCTTCCAGCACTTCCCGGAACGCCGATCGGGCCCGGCGGATCATGTCGGCCTTACTCATAGCTCATTTCGTCGAACCACGACGCCATCATGTCGGCCAGATGCAGGGCCGTTACCAAAGGCGAGGTTCGTTGCGCCGCGTTGAGTGTCTGCAAGCCATTGTATGTATCGGCCGACGAATCAAAACGCCCCATATGCCAGCGAATCGCCAGCATTTCTTCTTCCGTAAGGCACATGTACGGCAAAATCATCATAACGGATTTTTCGCCATGCCCCAGCGGCA
>NZ_NQXW01000032.1:0-21112 GCF_002287425.1 Megasphaera sp. ASD88
TTGAAACAGTTGTTGAATAATGCTGCGTTTTCCTTCGGTCATAATGACCTTATGTACCGGTTTCTTTTCTCTTGCCATGATAGTAAGCCTCCTATGATTTAGATTGTATCATAGAAGACCTATACCTGGCAGTTATTTACAGAAAAAGCTTCACATAGTCTGGGCGTCGCTGTTTAAGTACATATGGCATATTTCTTCCAGCATACGCTGATAGCGTTGGCAGTCTTCATCGGCAGCGATCCAATTCAGGTTCCAGATAATCAAATCTTCATAGCGAATATGATTTTCAAAGACGGGGCGTTGTTGAATGACAGGATAGATTCTATCGTTAAGCATATGGATCATCAGGCTGAATACAGCGTACTCATTTTGCGGCTCAGTGAAGGTCAGCGGCCCCGTATCCGTATCTTTTTTCAGTAATTCATAGCATCTGAGGGAAATATTCAGCTCTTTAAAAATGGCTGATTTGGTCAATATCATGGTATAGACCTCCTTGGAAATTAAGATTCGGCATAACAGCTTCTTCGAGCTGTTCATGCGTTTTATATCTTTGTTAGACTATATGCAGCCGTTTTGTGTATCCTTTTGACATAGCAAACAGGCAGGCTCGTAAGAACCTGCCTGAATAAAAGTATGTTATTTTGGATTGTTAATCCATGCGGCGCATACAATGCGGGATATGCCGTCTGACGTCTTATCTTTTACTACGACGAAATAGGGATGATCCATTTTGATGATAATGGGCTTAGGTTTAATAACTGTGCATGACACCGTTTGCATAGAGCATACCATGGTAAAAGCCTTGACTTCCGCTTTTTCTTCGTCCAAGGATAATTGTACGGCTTGCTCTGCCTCATTTAAATAAGACCATACTCTGGATGGATCGACAATATTATCTACTGTAAATCGTTCTTTTGTTAAATGTTCCATGCCCAACGATTCTAAAACAGGCTTTAAGGAAAAGGATGATTTCATTGAAATCTTAGGCATCTGCAAATCAACCAGATTGTGCAGCTCGTCGTCGTGATTACAAATATCCCATAGCTTATGAAGTACTTTTGCTCTATTAGTTTTAAGCTTGATAAAAAACTTCTTTGTTTTAGGCTTGATAAAGTACGTAATAGATTGTCTTTTTCCCGGCAAGGCGGCGACCTCGTAGTCATCCGTAATCTTTCCATATATTCTGGAAAATTCCGATTTCATTGTTTCCGGCTGTATTTCTTTTCCATTATCTAAATAGAAGGTCCGGGGCTGCGTATCATGTTTATTAAAGGCTTCTCCCCACTCCGCAGAATAATGCAATGCTGAATATAAACCTAAACCATCGTTTTGTGTCGGCTTGGCTTGGAACAATATTTCTCCAAGATGCTTTCTCTGAAAAGCTATAATTTTTTGCTCGCCATCTTCGGGCGAAGAAAAAAAGTCAATCGTTCCCCGTTCTTTATGCGTACGGTACTTCTTCCATTCATCTTTCAAAAGTATCAGCGTACCGCTTTTTGTATTGAGAAGAGACTCGTCTAGTATATCGGGAGAAACATAGGGGGACACTTCTTGTTGAATCCGTTCGTCTTCCGTATTTACAGATAACAGCGACAATGCCTGTTGCAAGGAGTAGGGGGAAAATAAGATATTATTGTCCATTCTCTGCGTTTGGCATATTTGCTCAAATAATTTTAATGCAGATTGCTCTAGCAAACCATTCATATACATGCCCTCCCTCTTGATGAGCGATCTTTCATCTTCTAATCAATCCATTATTGATTGCTGATTATTGAAATTTGAAGTTCCTAATTGCGGAAGTTCCAGACCGTGCATATGGTACATGAAAATCATACGCAGGCGGAAAATACTTTTTTAGCCAGGAAATCACTATCTACCGATTGTCCCGTTGAAATCGTGTCCGGATTCCGATTAAACATCCAAGTGCCATTCCAGACAAAGAAATGGTAGATGTCTGTACTGCCGGGACTATTATCTGAGCCGCTGTTAAATTTGACGATTACGTTGAATTCTGTGCTGCTTTTGGCATAAATAGACGATGTATCGACGTAGACATTCGCGCCTTTGCCGCTATAAATCCAAACGTCTTCAGCTTGCGCTTCTAAAGGCGCAGAAAATCCCAAGGCGCAGCAAGAAATAAGTCCTGCAATTAATAATTTTTTCATCATCATTTTCTCCTTTCTTCGTAAAAAATACTATTGATGTACTTATAAATGGTCATATCCTTGCGACTGAGCCGCTACATTTCCTACTTTGATAAACAGAGATACGGAATCCTGGCTGGGGAAGTGGTAATCGTTGTTTCCGGGGCCGCGGGTTCCGATGAACACCCAGTCGGAGCCGTTTTTGCGTTGGTATACGTTTTCTACATCCCCGTTAGAAATGCACCAGTATGCTACGGTCATCGGCTCGCCATTGAACGTTACGTCTGCGCCGAAGGTACGGCTGGATTGGTCAAACCATGCGCTACTGCGATCGACTTCAATCGAGGCGGCAGATACGGCAGGCACTACCGGTGCATTCGTCAGCAGACAGCTCCCCATTCCCAAACTAAGCATAATACCTAAAGCTACAACGACTTTTTTCATGTGAAATCCCTCCTCATAATGCATTCCTTAGACTGTGACTTAATCACGCTTTTCCTCTACATAATCGTACTGTTTAGATGCCAGATAAAACTCCCATCCGTCTGACGATTCTTCCGTTATATGGCCTAGTAACATCCTCGCTACATAATTGGCCGTATACCATGCCGGACGGTCATCTTCTTCCGGCATCGACGGCAGATACGGCACCTCCAAAGGCAATAGCGGTAATAACGGCCGTTGAGGCATACGCTTTCTAAAGGGGGAACGAAGTTTTGAGCTGACCTTATAATGTTCCTGCGACTCCTTCCTCCGGAGAAACCAAAAGATTGCTTCGGCAACTGCTATGGATGAGGCTATATTATGCACTTCCTGTTCGCCGATTTCAGGTAAAAAGGTGCTCATATCCGGTTCTTGTCTCATGAAGAATTTGGCAATCTCATAGGCCACGTTTTGCCAATGAAGGGGAATGAGCAGCGGCTTCAAGCTATTTAATAATGCAAAATAGCCGCCTCCATATTGGACAACATATTTTAAATTTTCTCGGGACGACGGATACACGCCGAGGATCACATAGGCAGCTCGCTTCCACGTATCATTTGGATACAATTCGCTGTCAAGCAATACAGAATAGTCTACTTCCATGCTTACTCCGCTAAATCTATTATGAATGGTCGGCATGCATATCACCTCCGGTCAAACTATAAATAATATGCTTCTATTCCTGATAAAAAGGAATGATATTAAATTCACTTGTTTTTCAGTTGTTTCTCAATGTAATCTGTCAAGGAAGCTGCAATAGGACGCGGGGCTATATTCGACTGAGTCTGATATACAGTTCCGTTTGTGTCCTGCCAAATAATAATTCCATCGACTCCCGTGTTTTCAATTACGTACATATTGCGAGGAACTTTGGAATTAAGTTCTCGTTCTTTTTTTGTAAGAGACACGACATTACGGTGTTCGGATTTTGCAATACCGCTTAATTCAATCCCCTCTGCCATAATCGCTCCAAAAGCAGCCAAATATTCTTTATAGTCTTCCGCAAAGCCAACTCGCAAACGAATTTCTGCTTCCGTAATCTCTTTTGCCGTAGCCGGTTTCAACGTCAATAAATTCGGCAAAGAATTAATTAATTTTACTATCTTAGTCATTTTATTCACCTCTTAATAGTTTCTGCTCGTATTTTCCAATGTGCTTTTCGTATCTGATCCCAATTACTGTCTTCACCATGAACTTCAGATTCTATTGTATTATCATGCCAAAGACTTTGGTTCTTTTTACCATCTTCATATTCGCCAGTCCGGTGTTCTTCTTCAGTCAATTCGACGAGAGGAGAATCAGGCTTTTGTCCAAGATGATGCAATTCAATAGGTTTTCCTGTTTTACTATCTAACGGAGCGAGTCCGCGCGCTATTCTATCTCTATTAGATATACCGTCTTCATCTTTATAATCGAGATCAATATTTTCTTTTATTAAACATTTTCTTCCATTGATTTCAACTTCCACAAGGCCAGCATTTTTTAAAATCTCATATTGTTTCATGTTTTGGATATTTTCAATTATTTCGTCAGACCAACCTGTTTCTTCTTTGATTTTTGCTTTTTCTTCCGTTGTTAAGCCTTCCAATTTGCTTTCTGATATTTCTCTCATTTTCAGTGCCCAGTGTTCCATAAGCGCAGCGGGGGATGTATGTTCAATGTAAGAAATATCCGGAAATTCTACCCGTTGCGATCGTCCCATTTCATCCGCCTTAGGAAGTTCACGGACTTCGGGGAATTTGCTCTTTTCCAGTTGTTTATCAAAAAAAGAATCTGTTCCTATCATGAATATCTTAACCTCCTTTAATCATATTTTCTATTTCTGAACTAGTTGAATCGGAAACGACGATAAAATAATTGCGAATAGTACTTGGTATATCCGTATTTCTGTTCATTGAACAGGTTATGAGAGCAGTTACATTCCTTTTTGCATATGAGGATACGTCTTTTGCATATAGATTTTGCAAATGTTCCTTTACTTCGTTAATTTTTTCATGAGAAGGGGCATAGAACGTTTTTTCTAATAACATGACAAAGGTATCATCTGAAAGTGTTTTTGCACAATATACCCCTCTGCTCATCAGCGTTAGGATAACTTCTGTCAAATACTCGGCACACAAACGTGCCGTATTTCTGGACAATGTTAGACGAATATCTTTTTGCTTAATTTTATTTTCGATATCATTCATCAGCATATCGCAAGCGGCAATACAGTTATCTTCATTTTCAATCATGAGTGTATTCAAAATAGACAAGGCTTTTTGTTTCATCCATATAGTATCACCTAAAGAATTGCGGATAGTGCTAAGATTTATTTTTTCAAATCTGTCAATATCAGTATTATACAATTCTTCGTCTGTAACAAAAACATCTAAATCTTGCTTGACTCCATCAAGGATAACCGTATCTTGAATTTTTACCGGAGTAGGCAGCATCATTCCTTCTTTATGACAATAGGCGTAGCCCGTTTCCAAAAAGCCTAGTTGGACGGCGTCCTTTCCTGTGATTCCAATCGTATTGGCTATAACCTGTTGGTCATCAGCAGAAACAATGCGTTGAACTATTTTAGTTGACGAATTTTTGATCACGTCAGGAGCAAGTTTTGTTGGGATTTGTTCTGCCACAATGACCCCTTGACCATATGAACGCATTTCAGCAATCATATTAGTGAAATGCTCGACTGCTTTGCCTTTTGGATTCCCAGAGGTTTCAGAAAGACGCTCGGTTTCCACATTTTTAAGCAGGCGGTGGGCTTCTTCTATGACAAGTAAATGCTGTAATCCTTTTTTTCGCCTTCCGTTAAGTTCTTTTTGCACTTGTCGATATTCATTGATAAAAATTACTAACAAGCCGACACTAAAGGCCTTATCAGAGTCATCGGCAAGACCCTCCAATTCGAAGACAACATTTTTTTCAAGTAAGTCTGTAAAATCAATAAAATCGCTCGTATTAAAAGTATATCCTTTAGCGCCAACACAGAGGTTCTCTAATCTTACTTTCATGGCAGTTTTTATATTGCCAGCTACTTCTCCATCATATTTTAATTCTTCGTCAATATATCTTGCAATCTCGTCCTTTAGTTCTTGCATGGTAGGGAATAAAAACTTATGGGAGAGCTTAGCGTATTGCGTTTTTATATGGTCTATACTAAAAAAGTCAATAGAACTTTTAACGTTGGCTAATAACGGATGGTATCCAAGGGTTAAATCCCAGCCTTTGTTTTTATATACGGAATGCAAACACTTTTCTAAAATATAGGACATAGGACCGTAAAACGAGAACGATGCGTTAAATAAGTCCTTCAGGTAGTCAATATGGAGTTGAGGACTTACGCCCGGCATAATATAAAATGGATTGAGCTGCGGGGCGTTGATCTCTGGCTTTCCAAGCGTGTATACCGTCGTATCCACTGCAATATTCCGATATTCCTTTTTAGCAGATTCAATCACGAGAAACGGCTTTTTCGCTTCTATCAATATTTTCTTTACCGTGGTTGTTTTGCCGCTGCCAGTAATGCCGCAGACAAACGTATGTTTATTTAGATCTTGCTCGCTAAGCGCAAACGGCATATTTTCCATAGGACGTTTGCCGTCTACGACATGACCAAGGGGAACATCATTTGCTCCTAATTTGCTGGCAAGTAATGGGAACTTTCTTTCAAGACGAAGTTCAAAATCAGGAACGCTTTCCGTAGGGACAGTACAAAGCAATCCCAACTCTGCTGAATTCAGATAAGAGCATAATGGATTGAAATGTTCTTCTTCCAGAAAATCAGGTATTGACAAGACTTCAGGTGTAGCCTTCGGTTCAAAAGCCAGCATAGGTAATTTCTTAGCGTCGAGTTTTGAAAGCTCGCTGCACAAACATGCGCGAATAATATTTCGTGAAAGAAGGCTTTCCGCCGAATAGGCAATAGCAGTTTGCCATACGCCATTATTTTGCCCGCCTTTAAGCCGCTCGATAGCGTTATCTGCATAATCCATTAACTCAAGGGCAAAGCTGTTTTGAATATCGCTTGATATAGTTTCTCCAGCCGTTATTGCTTCGGAGATAGATTGACTAATCCCTTCTGAGTGAGATTTCCCCATTCCAGCAAAGCTACCAATAAGCGTCCCCAAACTGCCTCCCATTGCGCCTCCGATAGCAGCCCCGGCAGCCGCGCCAATTCCGGGCAGTGCGAAGAATCCTAAAAGGGTCCCTGCGGCAACGCTCGCCGCTGCCAAAGCTCTACCGGCTCTATTCATTTCGGTGTCTCCGCTGGTTAGTCCTTCAGCTATATTTTTTGAATACGTGCTTGATCTGGCGATGTTCCTTTTGCTGATTGCAAAAGCTGCATCTTTTACTGCAAGTAATTCTGAAATATTTTGAGAAATTATTTCTCTGCCAACTGGCTTTGCAATAAACAAGAGCATATAATTTTGTCCGTTTAGGCTGCGCATAATAGAGGCTAAACTAAATGTCTGCTTTTGTCCGTCAACATATAGCGATGGTACTCCTGTTAAAATCCCATGACTCATCGGGATAGTTGATCTGGGCGAAAAATCCGGTGAAATTTCTTGCATACTGATTCCGGAAAGCATGCCTCGCGTAATAGTTGTAACCGCTTCTACATCGTGGGGAGAATACACACCCAACACAAGGTTCGTCATGCCGTCGCGGCTTATGAGGCCGTAGGCAATGGGAATGTCGATGGAATGCAAAGCCGTAAGAAGTTTTTCGAATCTTTCATTTACATTTTCGAATACTTTATCTACAGTATCGGCGGTACAACTATCAATTCGGAAAAATGTCATGCTTTGAAGTCGAAGCATACTGTTCTGTTCAAGAAGGTTTTCCACATCATGTTTTTGAATGAGATACGATGGGTAAACCAAATTCAAAAATTTTTCCGTTTGCGTGCCTAGTACGAGGCTATCTCTATGCAATTCTTCCATTAAGTTAGCTTGTTTTTGTTCTATAGCCAGTTCATTCATATCGTTACCTCGTCATATCTTGCTTAATTTCTTCCACTCTTTGATTGTAATACTGTTCCACGTCATCAAACCATTTTAGAAATTGTTTTTTCACCTCTTCAAGATAGGTGTTCAACGCGTGTGCTAATCTTTTTTTGTTTTTAGCAGGTTCCAAAACGTGATAATCCGCTAATGCCGCGCCGATAGAAGCAACTATCAGGATACTGATAGGAATAGGTACAAGACTAGAAACGGACAATCCAGCAGCTAACACGGCACCAATTTCTATGGCTCCTCCAATAACAAAGGTAGCACCGCCTATTTTTAACGCTTGTACGGTTTTGGAAGCTTCTTCGTAATTTACTGTAGTATTTGGCGTGAATTGATATTTGCTCATTATTTCGTAGCGAAGATTGACTTCAGAAAAGCGATTTTGTCTGCTAACATCTGCAAAAAAATCCGTATGTAATGTGGCTTTGCGTAAGTCAAATAACATATCACTCAAAATATACTGGCTGTTGATAGTCAACTCTGAGCTTACCAACTCGATTATATTTTTTTTAGCTTCATCTAAGTTAAATGAATCCATGAGAATAGAATTGACCCGATTGCTTAGGTCAATAAACATTGCGTCAACTTTGGATTTAATTTTTTCGCTGTACATATTTTGCAATGCCTCCTATTATTTTCGTTATGTCTGCCTGTGTCGTATGAATACTACCAATGAAGTTAGAAAGCTCTTGAATGATCTCCCTCATCTGCTCGGCTGTGGCTTTAGCTTTCATGATAGCATCCAGTTCCTTTTCTTTTACTCGAGCATTCTTACTAAGCTCTTCAGTATATTTTTTTTGAATATTCGTAACAAATGCGATAAGGTTTTCCGATAAATTATTTTTCAAGGCGGTCAAACGACCCTCAATATCATGTTTTATGAGTTTAAAATGCTTCGGTTGCGAATATACCGAATGCGTATGCGTGGTTTTAAATGTTACCCCCGTTTCAAAGGAGCGAGTTTCATACGCGTTTTTTTCAGTTGAATCTTTAATTTTTTTAAACGTATCTGCTGTAAAATCTGGTTTCAATGATATAAAAGATATCGAACTCTTATCACTTAACTGTATCAATTCTTTATCAAACTCTTTTACAATTTGCTCTTGAATTGTTTGGGTAAATTCTTGAAATTTTTCAATTTTTTCAAAAGATAACTTTTCTAATTTCGCAAAGGAATCTTCGTCCTTAGCTATCTTGTCCGCCGCGACCGAAAAATCCTTCACTTCTTTCGTTATTGTATTTTTAATTATTCCATTATACCCAGTAAATTGACGAGTAACATCCTCAACTCCATCATGCATTTTTCTTTCAATTTGCCCTAATTCATCTTGTAGCTTGCTTATTTGTGCTTCAAATACTTTCGGATCTTTTGCTTCCTGACGACTTTTTATACATTCTATACTTTCATTAATATTGCTCCCAAGGAATTCATATAATGTTACCATAGACGCCAGTAAATCACTCAATAAGAGGTAATGTGCTTTTCTGCCAAAACGCTCTAATGCATTATCAACTTGTTGAAATCGAGATATTTCCTTTAATTTTTCAACAAAATCACCAGAACCTAAAAAACCATTTGTCTCGTTATAGGCCTTAAGTAGAAACCCATCAAGAGTTCCCTCATTATTTAACCTGAGAAGTTCTTTTTGAATATCTTTAATATGAGAAAATGTATTTGCATACAATTCTGCTTTGCTGTCTACAATTAAAATATGATTTTCGTCGAGGCTTTTAAACTGCTTTTTCGCTTCTGCCTCTAATCTGCGCAAGTCCTTTGGTGATAAATCGGCCGCATGGGTAAGTACGAGGAATAGAGTCCCTTTGTTTCGGCCGATACTTACGTTTTCCATAAATTGATTGAACTGAGTAGATTCTAAGGCTTGACCAGAAATTGATTTCAAAAAGATAATGGCATCCGCGTCTTTTATATAGTCAGAGGTAATTTCGGAAACGCCGCCGCGAGCACAAACTCCCGGGCTGTCGATAATTTCAATACCTTTAAGAGCTTCTTCTTCAAATGGATATATAACTTCAATCTTTGTTACAATGTCTTGCCAAGTATTTTTCCGTTTTTTTATATACTCTCTAATGAGTTGATTGTACTCGGAAACGGGAAGGTTATGAATATTGGCCTTCTGCACTTCAGGCGCTTTCAGCATTTCTTCTACTTCAACCTCAGAAATGCAAATAGGGATCCCCTTAGCCCGCGCCCGTAATCCGGATTTTACGAGAATTTCACTGTTAATAGTAGGCACCGGTATATCTCTATAATCATCGTTTAATGCGGCATTCTTTTTTAAGAAGGCAATAGCCGCTTGTTTATCAGTAATTGTCTTTTGTCTCCCGTTAGCATATGTTGCCTGTACGGAAAAAGTTTTTCCATATTTAATTTCGACGACAGCACTTGTGCACTGTTGTACATCCATCGGAAGCAGTTCAATACCCAAGTACGCGTTAATAAACGTAGACTTACCGCTATTGGATTCGCCGGCAACTATAATTTTAAATTCATCTTCTTTAACTTTTTCTGAAATTTTACTAATGTGCATTAATAATTCTTTCTTATTTTCAATAGGAATTGGTAATTTAATTTGACCTTCAATTTGTTGATAATACTGCTCTATTCCCTTCAATAATTTTTCGGTAGCATCGTATAATGCTAAGACTTCGTTTTTTCTTGCTTGGTAATCAGTAGTCATGGATATAGTCTCCTTCCTTGGGCATTGAATGTTATTTTTTAACGCAATACGTCAGTTAATGTTTTGCAATGGCAATAGTTATTACTAGATATTCTTTTACTTTGTGTGATATTTTTAGCACGCTATAATTATACTATCCTGCAACGACAATAATTGTCGCTGCAACATTTTATTTCCATCCCAGTAGCCGTTCCTCGTCCTCATCCATCGTCAGCAGCCGCTGTACGTCGATTTTTAAGCCGTTGGCAATATCTACCAGCGTAGACAGGGAAATGCTTTCGTTGTAATCGCCCCGCTCTATCCTGCCGATGGCGCTTTCGCTGAGGTGGACCCGTTTGGCTAATTCTCTTTGGTTGAGGCCGTTGAGGGTTCTATAGTATCGTATTCGCGCTCCGATCAGCTTGTAGAGTATGTCTTTTTGATCCATGGGAATACCTTCCTTCTTTCAGATTTCACTATAATTTATACAGTCGTCTCGGTATACTGGGCCAAGGTTTCCATCAGTTTTTCTTTCATCGTTTCCACGAAGTCCTGCGGTTCCAGCACTTTGATCCACGGCCCCTGGCTGAGGAGCCACATGACGATACCCTCGCCGTAGACTTCGGCTTCGACGATATGCGTCCGTCCGATGCGGTCGATGACCCGCGCCGTCGGCAGCTTATCGAGGACGGCCTGCACCGATACGCCGTTATACGCAAACCGAATGGTGCGCAATTTTCCCGGCCACATGAACAGGCTGCGCTGGCGGAGCAGTCCTTCGTCGAAGGCTGGCGCGTCGTCCGTCGTAAATTTCCGGCGGTGAACGGTCAGTTGCTTGATGCGGTCTACGCGGAAATACAGGGGCTTTTCCGTATCGCCGTCGGTACCAAAGGCGATGAGGTAAAAATAGAAGTCCGTAAACATGACCGACGCCGGACGCAGGCGATGCACCGTATGGGCCCGGTCGGACCGGAAGTATTCAACAGTGATTTCCCGCTTTTCCGTAATGCAGCGCACGAGCTGCCAGAGCATATCCTGCACGCTTTCGCAGTCGTGCTTGACCGCCGTGTAATGGTACAGCTCCTTGCGGATAAGTTCGTTTAGCTTGGCCCTGTCGTCCGTCGTCGTAAAGGCTTTGAGCTTCGACGTCAGGAGAAGGAGCTCTTCTTTGGAAAAGGCTCTGGCTCCGATCACGACTTCTATCAGCGCGAATAATTCCTGATTGGTCAAAAACTCGTCCATCCGCAGGCAGTAGCATTTATCGCGGTGGGAATACTGCAATTCCGTATTGCCGACGAGCTCCCGGTGGTCGGCCAGAAAGGCCTTGATGTCGTTTATCGTGCGACTGATGCTCTTGGTAGATACACCGTACTGCACAGCTAGCTTTTGTATGGATATATCTTCGCCGCGCAATCCCCGGAAAAAGATTTCCAGCATTCGTTCCTGTTTCGAGCCTTCCATGAATCGTTCCTCCTTTCGTCTGATAGCGTCTGATGTGCTGTTTCTGCCTTTATTATAGAAAACGAAGGAGACAGACGAGTGTCCCAGTAAAAAAGAAATTGGGAATACTGTATAAAGAATTTGCATAGAAGTATCGTGATTTTTTACATTTTATTCCTTATACACATATTATTATGGCACGTTTTTTTTATTATGGCACGTTTTTTGTTTTTACAGTTCGCCTAGATATGCTTTATATTCGCCTAGAAATGATACATATACAGCATAAAATTATATATTAAGCTATAATTCTTACATGTATATGCAATATGTCAGTTAATATGCTGAAAATGGGAAGATTTTCTGTATAAAAACACCATTCAAGAACGACACTGATGAACTCGAAAAAGACCTCTGCGCAGTGATTTCCTGTAACACTTGCTTGCGCAGTATCTGCACACAAAATATAACTGCCCATGCAAATAGGCCCTGCCGGATATCCGACAGGGCTGTTATTGTATCAAGGAAGGGACACCAGTAAGTATGAAACAGGGAGAATCCTTATGGCCTTTTGGGCATAAATATGGCCTCATGGAAAACACCCATGAGGCCAGTTTCTATCTGTATGGAGCGGATGAAGGGGATCGAACCCTCGTACCAAGCTTGGGAAGCTCGTATTCTACCACTGAATTACACCCGCATGTTATGGTACTTATTAAGTATATCAAATACACGAGCCCTTTGTAAAGAGATTAGAGCTGAAAATATGATAAAATCCCAGGCACGGCCTCCGTCATGTTACTGTTTTGTTACAGTTTCGCCTCTTCTCTATTCCTAAGGCAGACTTTATGTTATAATGCACTCACAAGGATTTTAGAAAGGATAGTGATATGCTATGAAAAAAATCTTAACTGCCGTCGCGATGGCCGGAACGCTCCTGATGGGCTGCGCCGCCGTCGGCGCGATGGACTCGACGACATTGCTGAATAATCCCGACCGGTACCGCGTCGTAAGCACTCAGCCCGACGGCGTCGTATACGTCGACATGGATTCCATAAAGAGTATGCAGACCCGGGACTTCCCCAACAGCATCGAAAATATTTCCTGCACGCTGTACGTAGAAAAGTACAACAGCACCTTGGATGCCATGGCTTTCCAGCAAAATCAGGTCATCCGTCAGATCAACGAATATTCGGCGACGCTTCACGGCAATAAGCGCGACAACACGTACGATTTAAAAGCGGAATTGCAGCAGGTCTACTCTCCCCAGGGTGAAGCAAAGGAAATCAGCATCGACACGATTCAATTTAAAAATATCAAAGACATGTTTGTCAATACCCATCGCCTGGCTGCATTGCCGAAGCAGTAAAGACATATTTTTCCAGAGATACAAAGGGCTTGCCGCACGTCATACGTGCAGCAAGCCCCTTTATCATGTCATGCAGCAACAAACAAAACACGCCCTATCCCGAAGGATAAGGCGTGTTTTGCTGTATGTGATTCTATGAGCAAATAGAGTTATACACTAACGTATCGGCTTATTTTCCAGCCAAGGTCTTGTATGCTTCGAGACGGTCTTTCATGTCTTCAGCCGTCTTTTCGAAGAATTCGTCAGCCTTTTCAGGGAATACGGTCTTCAGCGATGCATAGCGGACTTCGCCCATGAGGAAGTCTTTAATGTCGCTGACCGGTTCTTTAGAATCGAGGATGAACGGATTCTTGCCTTCAGCTTTCAGAGCCGGGTTGTAGCGATACAGGTGCCAGTAGCCAGCTTCAACGGCTTTCTTAGCTTCGATCTGGCTGTTGGCCATACCGGCTTTGATGCCGTGGTTGATGCACGGTGCATAGCCGATGATCAAGCTCGGGCCGTCATAAGCTTCAGCTTCCTGAATCGCTTTCAGGCACTGGTTCTTGTCGGCGCCCAAGGCAACCTGAGCAACGTATACATAGCCATAGGTCATAGCGATGCGGCCCAAGTCTTTCTTTCTCGTCTTCTTGCCGCCAGCTGCGAACTTAGCGATAGCCGAGGTCGGCGTAGCTTTGGAGGACTGACCGCCCGTGTTGGAGTAAACTTCCGTATCGAATACGAAGACGTTGACGTTTTCGCCCTGAGCCAATACGTGGTCCAAGCCGCCGAAGCCGATGTCATAAGCCCAGCCGTCGCCGCCTAAGATCCACTGGCTGCGTTTTACCAAATTGTCGCGGCGTTCATAGATGCGTTTGCAGATCGGGCATACGTCCTTAGCTGCTTCTACGACGGCGACAACCTTGTCAGCCCGTTCGCGCGTGCCTTCGCTTACGTCCTTATTGTCGAGCCATTCCTGGAATACGGCTTTCGCGTCGGCCGGTGTATTCGGGTTGTCGATAGCTTCCTGAATATCCATAGCCATTTTTTCGCGAACCTGCTGCGTAGCCAAGAACATGCCCAAGCCGAATTCGGCGTTGTCTTCGAACAAGGAGTTCGCCCAGCCCGGGCCGTGGCCTGCTTCGTTCGTCGTGTACGGCATGGACGGTACGCTGCCGGACCATACGGAGGAGCAGCCCGTAGCGTTAGCAACCATCATGCGGTCGCCGAAGAGCTGCGTGATGAGTTTTGCATACGGCGTTTCGCCGCAGCCTGCGCAGGCGCCGGAGAATTCGAGCAGCGGCTGTTCGAACTGGCTGCCTTTGACGGTGAATTTATTCATGGGATTCTTCTTAGCAGGGAGATTTACAGCATAATCCCAGAGGGGAGCTTTTTCTTCCTGAGAACCGAAGGGTTTCATTTCCAGGGCTTTTTCCTTAGCCGGGCAAACCTGAGCGCAGCTGCCGCAGCCTAAGCAGTCGAGGACGCTGACAGCCATGGTGAAGTGCATGCCGGGAACGCCGACAGCCGGTTTCGTCTTGAGGCCGGCCGGAGCAGCGGCGACTTCTTCATCCGTCAAGAGAACCGGACGAATAGCTGCGTGCGGGCAGACGAAGGAACACTGGTTGCACTGGATACATTTTTCTGCATCCCATTCCGGTACGTTGATAGCAACGCCGCGTTTTTCATAAGCAGCCGTGCCCTGCGGGAATGCGCCGTCTTCCAGGCCGATGAACGTGCTGACCGGCAAGGAGTCGCCTTCCTGTGCGTTGACCGGTTCCAAAATCTTCGTAACGAATTCGGGAACGTCTTTGACAGGAGCAGCTTCATCGGCAGCGTCAGCCCAGCTGGCCGGAACGTCGATTTTTACGATGCCTGTTACGCCATTGTCGATAGCGGCGTTGTTCATGTCGACGACTTTCTGGCCTTTTTTGCCGTACGAGGAAACGACAGCGTCTTTCAGGTATTTAACAGCATCGTCGATAGGAATGATGTCGGCGATCTTGAAGAACGCAGCCTGCATGATCATGTTGAAGCGGCCGCCTAAGCCGATTTTCTGAGCGATGTTTACAGCGTCGATCGTGTAGAACTGAATATCGTTCTGCGCGATGTAGCGTTTCATCGAAGCCGGCAGGTTCGCGTCCAGTTCTTCCGGAGTCCAGAGGGTGTTCAGGAGGAAGCTGCCGCCTTTCTTCAGGCCGGACAATACGTTGTATTTATGTACGTACGACTGCTGCGAACAGGAAACGAAAGCAGCTTTGTTGATGAGGTACGTCGATTTGATCGGGTTTTTGCCGAAGCGGAGGTGAGATACGGTAATACCGCCGGATTTCTTGGAGTCATAGGCAAAGTAAGCCTGAGCGTGCATATCCGTGTGGTCGCCGATAATCTTAACAGCGCTCTTGTTGGCGCCGACCGTGCCGTCGGAGCCAAGGCCCCAGAACTTGCAGGCCGTCGTGCCTTCCGGCGTCGTGTCGATGTCTTCGCCGAGGGGCAGGGACGTGTAGGTAACGTCGTCGACGATGCCGATAGTGAACTGATCTTTCGGCTGGTCGAGCTTCAAGTTTTCGAATACGGAAAGAATGTGGGTCGGAGTCGTGTCTTTTCCGCCGAGGCCAGCGCGGCCGCCTACGATAAGAGGCTGTTTTTCCTTGCCGGCATATACGCCCTTGACGTCGAGGTACAGCGGTTCAGCAACGGAGCCCGGTTCTTTCGTGCGGTCAAGAACAGCGATCTTCGTAACCGTTTCCGGAATATATTTGAAGAAGTATTTTTCCGAGAACGGGCGATAGAGGTGAACTGCCAGGAGTCCGACTTTTTCACCGCGTTTGTTGAGGAAGTCTACCGTTTCTTCGATAGCGTCCGTCAAGGAACCCATAGCGACAATCATGCGGTCTGCGTCGGGAGCGCCGTAGTATCTGAAGGGATGGTATTCCCGGCCCGTGAGAGCGGAAATTTTTTCCATGTAGTCTTCAACGATATCCGGCAGCGCTTCGTAGTACTTGTTCTGTACTTCCTGCTGCTGGAAGTAGATATCCGAGTTCTGCAGCGTGCCCTTCGTCGTCGGATGATCCGGGTTGGTAGCGCGGTCGCGGAATTCTTTAACAGCGTCCATGTCGACTAATTTTGCCAAATCGTCGTAGTCGAAGGCTTCGATTTTTTGAATTTCATGAGACGTGCGGAAGCCGTCGAAGAAGTTGAGGAACGGAACGCGGCCTTTAATTGCCGATAAGTGAGCGACAGCCGACAAGTCCATAACTTCCTGAACGCTGCCTTCAGCCAGCATAGCAAAGCCGGTCTGGCGGCAAGCCATGACGTCGCGCTGGTCGCCGAAAATGCACAAGGTGTTCGTGCCGAGAGCACGAGCTGCAACGTGGAATACGCCCGGGAGCAATTCGCCGGCGATTTTGTACATATTCGGAATCATAAGGAGCAAGCCCTGAGAAGCCGTGTAGGTCGTCGTCAAAGCGCCTGCCTGCAAAGAGCCGTGAACAGCGCCGGCAGCGCCGCCTTCAGCCTGCATTTCCTGAACGCGGACAACTTGTCCGAACATGTTCTTAACGCCCTTAGTCGCCCATTCGTCCATTTTTTCCGCCATCGTGGAAGAAGGCGTAATAGGATAAATAGCGGCAACATCAGTAAACACGTAGGACACATAAGCGGCAGCGGTATTGCCGTCCATGGTCATCATTTTTTTGCCATGAAAATCCCTCCAACTAATAAAAAATAGTCTTCAATGGCTTTATTATAACGCACAATTCTATATCTGTATAACAAATGAAATTAATCGCTTTAATCAATATTTTTGATTGTCAAGCCTGATGTAAGCCACTTTTCAATATTTTATAAAAATCATTGACGGAGAAAAGAAAATCTTGCATACTAGTCATATGAAGGAGAGATTATAAATTATGGAAATACGAAACTTAAATACCTTTCTTCAAGTCGTTTCTATAAAAAACTTCACGCAGGCGGCGAAAATCCTCGGCTATTCCCAGTCCAACGTCAGCGCGCAGATTCAGCAGCTGGAACGGGAGGTCGGCGCGCCCTTATTCAACCGCATCGGCCGCCAGGTCACGCTGACTCAGCATGGCGAGGAGCTGATTCCCTACGCCCAGAAAATCGTCGCGACGGCCCTACTGATGGAAAATTTCCTGAAATCCAAGGAATCCCTCGGCGGCACCCTGCGCATCGGCATGGTAGAATCGCTGTACGAAATCCTGTTCGAATCATCCCTTCTCCGTTATCATCAGCACTTTCCCAACGTCAAAGTCGAGTTAGTCGTCGACGATACGGCGACCCTGAAAAATCGGATGCAGACCGGCGTTCTTGACTTCGCCTGCCTCATTGCCGAGCCCCTGCCGAAAACGCAGTGGCACACATGGTATTCCCGAAAGGAAGACATCGTCGTCATCGCCAATCCCGGCAATCACCTGTGCCGGCAGAACTCTCTGACCCTGAGCGATTTAAAAGACGAGGAGTTCATCTTGATGGAATTGACAGCTCCCTACATCGTCACCTTTCAGAGCGCCATGTCCGCCCAGAATATTACCCTTCGCCCATTCTTGACGCTGCAAAGCGCCAACACGGCAACGCGCCTCGTCAGCAAGGGCAACTTTTTATCGGTCCTGCCCCAATACACCGTCGCCCAGGCGGCTAAGCAGGGCGATGTCGTCATCCTGCCGATTACCGACTTTTGCGACAGCTCGTACGTCCAGACAGTGCTCCACGCCAACAAGGTCATGACGCCGCAGATAGAAGGGTTCCTGCAGGAAATACAGGCAGTTATCGAGACGGAAACGTCCCGGCTCTAGGCATTCCGTCGTTTTATTACTACAATACACGCTGATTAAGAAGGTGAATACGTTATGAAATTAATGGTATCAGGCATTGGCGGCGTCGGCGGCTACATTGCCGCCGTTCTCTGCCACTATTATCCCGGCAGCGTCACGCTGATCGCCCGGGGCGAACGGAAGAAGGCCCTGGAACAGCGGGGATTGGTCGTCCACAGCGCCGTCTTAGGAGAACAAACCTATCATCCCGCCGTGACAGACTGCCCGGCCGACGTTGGCATTCAGGATGTAATTTTTGTCTGCGTAAAAACCTTTTCCCTGGACAAAGCCCTGGCCGCCCTTCGCCCATGCGTCGACGAGCACACCGTAGTCGTCCCTGTTATGAACGGCATCGACCATGCCGACCGGACCCGGGCCGCCCTTCCTGCGGGCCGAGTCGTAAATTCGCTTATTTACATCACATCATCCTACGACGGCGAATACGCCATCTGCCACGCCAGCCCCTACGTCCGCATGCGCGCAGACAGCCCCGACCGCGACGCCGCAGCCCTGGTCTGCCGCTTGCTGCATCACGAACAGGCCATGGAATGTACGATTCCCCAGGATATGAAAAGCGAAGTATGGAAAAAATACATCATAAACTGCGCCTACAACACGATTACGGCCTATTACACCTGTACGACACGAGGACTGCTGGAGCATCCGGAACGGCTGGCAGAGTTTCGGGCCCTTCTCGACGAAGCCTATGCCGTAGCCATAGCCGATGGCGTACAGCTCCCTTCCGGACTGACGGCAGAGATTTTCGAAGACATGATGCATTACCGCAACGCCGACGCGACGAGCTCCATGGCCCGAGACGCCATGGCTCATAAGCCGACGGAGCTTGAGACGTTCAGCGGCCATCTCGTCCGCCTGGCCGACCGGCTAGGCGTGCCGGCACCCGTGTCCAAACGGTTTTATCAAGAGCTGCTGAAACGGGAGGTAGGAAAATGAAACTGATGGTAACAGGCATCGGCGGCGTCGGCGGCTACGTCGCATCTGTATTATGCGCCGCCTACTCCGACGTCACGCTGATCGCCCGGGGACCGCGCAAAGAAGCGCTGCTGAAAAAGGGCCTCGTCCTCCACAGCGACGTATTCGGAGAGCATACGGCCTTTCCCGCCGTGACCGACGACCCGTCGACAGCTGGCATACAAGACATGATATTTGTCTGCGTAAAAAATTACTCCCTTGCCGACGCGCTGACGGCAATTCGTCCCTGTGTCGGCCGGCATACCGTCGTCGTCTTGATTTTAAACGGCGTCGACCATGGCGCCGCGGCGAAAAAGATCCTGCCGAAATGTCCCATCGTCGACACGACGATTTACATTACGTCAGCCTATGAAGCAGATTTTTCTATACGCCAATCGGGAACCTTCGCCCGTCTGTTCATCGGCTCCTACGATAAGGAAGCGGCGCAGCGCGCCTACGACGTGCTCAACTGCGAAGGCCTGACGTGCCGACTCTCCGACGATATTACGGCGGAAATCTGGAACAAATACATTACAAACTGCGCCTACAATGTCATTACGTCCTATTACGAAGGGACGATTGGCTACGTCTTTTCCCAGCCCAAGGGCAAAGAGGAGTTCCGTACCCTCCTGGATGAGGCCTATGCCGTCGGCAAGGCATTGGGCATCGCCCTCTCGCCAACCCTTCCCGAGGAAATTTACGACCGCGTCATGCGCCAAAAGGATAAAGACGTCTCCAGCTCCCTGGCCCGCGATATCATGCAGGGCCGTCAAAGCGAGCTGGAAACCTTCAGCGGATACTTGGTAAAAACGGCTGACGAGCTGCATATTCCCGTTCCCTTCTCAGCCCATTGCTACCACACGATTTTGCAGCGCCTACAGCATACGGCGACATAAGCATAATACCAAAGGCCCCCGTGTTCTATGAAATCTATCCATAGAGCACGGGGGCCCTTTTCTTATAAAAAGACTCTTGCCAACCCGCCGGCCATAGGCACAGCAAGTTGGCAAGAGCTTGTAAGCACTTAAAAGGTTGTTTTCGTTTACTACAGACCGGACATCCCGTCGGTGAAACATGTAAGCGGTGATTCACCGGCTTCAGCTTCTATGTCCGGGTACTTCCATTGCCAGCAGCAGCTCGCCTTATTTCTTCATGACGCGGGCTTCGCCGTCGGTAACGACCTTGCCGTCCTGGTTGGTAACGGTCGTCTTGAAGATAATGCGGTGTTTCGCATCGTCCTTTTCCTTGCATTCTACCGTCGCTGTCAGCGTATCGCCGTAGAATACCGGTGCCAGGAAGCTGAGGGACTGATTCATATAAATCGTGTTCACGCCCGGCAGCTCCGTGCCCAGTACGGCCGAAATCAAACCTGCAGAAATCATGCCGTGGGCAATGCGCTGTTTGAACATGGAATTCTTAGCGAATTCTTTGTTGATGTGGACGGGGTTGAAGTCTGTCGTTACGCCGGCAAAGGCATATACGTCGAATTCGGAAATCGTCTTCGATACGGATGCTTTATCGCCAATCTTAATATCTTCATATTTTACATCACGTGCCATTTTTTCATCTCCTCTCTTTGTGAAGTATATAACTGCATATTACAGTTCCAAACCCATGGGTTTGTCTTCAAAGATACGAGCGTCCATCAGCTTGACGTCTTTGACGATGGGCTTGAAGTCCATGTATGCCAATACGTCTTTTTCGATGTCGATGCCCGGTGCCACTTCGATCAGTTCCAAGCCTTCCGGAGTCAGCTTGAATACGGCACGTTCCGTAACATACAGTACAGGCTGGCCTACAGCATTTGCATAGGCACCGCTGAACGTTACCTGTTCTACCTGCTTCAGGAACTTCTTGTTCCGGCCTTCGCTTGTGATGACCAGTTTGCCGTCTTTGACTTCTTCCTTCAGGCCGCCGGCCGTGAAGGTACCGCAGAAGATAACTTTCTTGGAATTCTGCGTGATGTTGATGAAACCGCCGCAGCCTGCTACGCGGCCGTTGAACTTACTTACGTTGATGTTGCCGTTGACGTCCGATTCAGCCAGGCCCAGGATTGCCAGGTCTACGCCGCCGCCGTCATAGAAGTCGAACTGGTACGGCTGGTCGAGGATAACCGAGGCGTTCGTGGCTGCGCCGAAGCTCAGGCCGCCGGCCGGTACGCCGCCGATAGTGCCTGCTTCTGTCGTCAGTACCATGCTGTCGATGCCTTCTTCAG
>NZ_NQXW01000033.1:0-18973 GCF_002287425.1 Megasphaera sp. ASD88
GGGACAGGTGTATGGGGAACTGAGCATAATGTACGAAGGCCGACTCCCAGAGTAACGCATAGCTGGCAAAAGCAGGCGAAAATCCTGTCTGTACTTGACATGTTCAGCATGTGTTGTTATATATAAACCATGAGCTGAAAGTTCTCAAATTCGCTTTCAGCTTACCAAGTATCATAGAAGATCTATGTTTACAGAGATTTTTTCACAGGCTCTTAGATTGTGTCCCTTGCGTAAGGCCCTGCAGCGTTACGCGTAACGTCTTTTTTCTTTTTCTCTTTCTTATTCCCCTGTCTTATTTTTTATTTGGTGTCTTTTCTTTTTTTGATGAATCGTTTTTACTTTGCAGTATATGCAAGTTTTGCAAAATAGGAAATAAATTTGTCTGCTCATGTCCCTTATATAATTAGAAGACAAACGGGGAGGTGCGCTGATGAAGGCGCTGCGGTGGTTTCAGACGAAGGTCGGGTTGTTTCAGGACCCGCGCATGATGTATTTGCTCAGTCAGCCTCATGGCGATTCGTATTTCGTCATTTGGTTTTATCTCAAGGATTTGGCCGGCATGATCAACGACGACGGCTACATATACGTATCGGAGAGACAGGCTATGCCGACGGAGCTGCTGGCTCGTCAGCTGCGCCGCCGCAAGGCCTTTGTGGAACGGGTGCTGGACGTGTTTGAGCAGATTGACCTCATCAGCCGCGATGAAACGGGGCTGATCCGCATCGTGCCCTGGGATGAAATCCAGAGCTTTTCCCGTGACGAGAAGAAGCGCAGCGATGCCCGGGACCGCATGAGACGGTATCGCCAGCGGCAGCGGGAGGGACAGGCGAAGGCAGCAGCTGGTGCTTCCCATAATGAAATGGCTGGCTGTATGCCCGATGAGAGACTACAGGGCGTCAATGGGCAGGCCTGTGAAACGGGATATGTTGCGTCGTATGGCAGGGCTGAATGGGATTGTGTTCAGCATGATGAACAGGTTGGAGCTATACTTGACGAAAAAATGCAGAACATCAACGAGCCAACACCTGAAACGGAACCTGCTGCATCGTACGGCGGGACTGCTGTGGATTATCGCCGAAATGGCATGAAGACCGTCGCTGTGACCGATAAGAAAAGACTGCGTGCCCATGGACAGGCACAACAAACGGGATATACCGTGCCGTATGGCAAGGCTGCATTAGATTTCGTTCAGCATAATGAACAGGTTGGGGCTATACTTGACGAAAAAATGCAGAACATCAACGAGCCAATACCTGAAACGGAATACGCTGTATCATGTGGCGGGGCTGATCTGACCTGCACACAGCTTTCCGAAAGGCAGGAACTCGCGGCGTATGATGGGGACGACATAGACGGCATACAGGGAGAGGAAGCGAACCAAGGGATGTCGTATGTAACCGAAGACAGGGCATATGCGCCAGGGGCAGATTTTGCTGCAGATTATCCCGATGAGGGGCGGGATATCTGCGGCGATAGGGAGGAGCCGTCGTCTCCGCCGGGCGGCAAGGCCCTCCTGTATTACGAAGCCTTATTCGGCAAGGCCGACGGGCAGACTGTAGAGGCCTTGCAAGGGTTGGCGCGGCGCTGGGGAGAAGAAGCCGTCTGCCGGGCTATTTGCATTGCCTTGAAGAAGGGCGCGTCCAGCATTCAGTATATCCATGCCGTATTGGTTCACAGCAAGGGCAGTCCCCGCCATGATACGGCGCCCAGTCCGTACGAGAGCGCGGGGGGTACGCCTTCCGGCCAGGGCGGACTCTGCCATATCAGCGCTATGAGCTGGGGCAGCCCGGACGTCAGCTTAGGCGAAGGCATCCGGCCCGTATACGAAGCGCTGCCATAGGTATAACGGCTAAAGAACGGGCCGTAAATTCGGGTTAGCAAAATATCTGAAAATCATAGAATATGCAGGCCCTGGCAGCCTTGGGATACGGGTCAAAAAGTATAAAAACATGGCAAGGAGATTTCATCATGCAAAAATAAAAGAACATATGCGGCGCCGTCATGCCGCCCTATGGCTTCTATGCCGCAGCCCATAGGGGCAGATACGGCAGGCGATGGAAAAGACCCCTAAACCTAGTAGCACAGCGTACTCGTATATTCTGAAGGAAATACTAACAGAATAAGGCGGCTGTCACAATCGCTCTTGTCAAAACTATTTGCAAAAAAACTATTCTTTTTCTCTTTTTACTAGTCAAAGGATTTGACGATTGATACAATAGTAAATAATAAGCAATATATACTACATTTGCGAGGCGATATCTATGAGTTTGGCTACGGAAAAAGAATTTAAAAATATTCACGAGTTCATTGAGCGGCGATTGGGCGGTCGAAAACCGGCGTCCGACGAAGAATTGAACGAGCTGATTCAGGAATATATGGACCAGACGAATACTATGCTGGAAGCACAGGAGCCGCTGACGGAGGAAACGGCGGAAGACGTATTCGACTGGTTAGAGCTGGCCGGACGAGCCAGGAGCAAAAAGGTGCAGAGACGGTATCTGGAAAAGGCGAAGGAACTGGAGCCGAAAAATCTGGACGTATTGTCTGCCCTGCTGTTTTTGGACAAGCGGGCCTATCATGAGTATCTGCCCGACGTCGAACGGCTGCTGGCTCTGGGCAAGGAAGATCTGCGGGAGCGGAAGATTTACCAGCAGTCCGTAGGCGACTTTTATCAGGTTTTGGAGACGCGCCCGTATATCCGGCTTATGCATATGTATATGTTTCTGCTGCAGCAGTGCATGATGCTGCGGAAGGCCATCGCCGTAGGCAAGGAAATTTTAAAATTAAACTGCAGCGATAATCTGGGAGTCCGATATACGCTCATGCACTTATATGTATATATGGAAGACGAATACAACGCCTTAAAGCTGATGCGTCAATTCAAGGGCGATGAGTCGGCGGGATTTCAGCTGCCCCTGGCGCTGCTGTATTTCCAAGAGGGGAAATCAGAGGAAGCCAAAGGCGTATTGAAACGATTGAGCACGACGTACCGCGGGTTCCGGTCCTTCCTCAAGGATGCGGCGGAACTACGGCTGCTCGATGAATCCGAATATATAGATGAATATCAGTTGTATACGGAAAGCGAATTAGTCAGCTGCTATCAGGAAAACTTGTTCCTGTGGGATTCGCGGCAGGAATTTTTCCAGTGGGCCCGGAAAGCGATGACGCCGCCCAGGAAGAAGAAAGAGCAGACGACGACGTAATGATATATAGGGAGCAGTCCGGCTGGCAGCGGCCGGGCTGTTTTGCTATAGATAGGATTGTATCAAAAAAAGTTGTTTGACTTTTTGACTAATTAGCCGTTTTTTGGCCTAAAATCATTGACAAATACTTGCAATCATGCTATCTTTTATATAGTCGTTAGCACTCAAATTGCATGAGTGCTAATCAATAAGTCAAATGAGCAGAAGCAGAGGTGATGCATATGGATTTGGATGAGAGAAAACAAAAAATATTGCAGGCCATCATTCAGGACTATATCACTTCTGCCGAACCGGTCGGCTCGCGGACTATCGCCCGAAAGTACAATTTAGGCGTCAGCGCCGCGACGATTCGCAATGAAATGTTCGATTTGGAAATGCTGGGGTATCTGGAACAGCCTCACACGTCGGCCGGACGGATTCCGTCCATCAAGGGCTATCGGTTTTACGTCGACTGCCTGCTGGAGCCGACGCAGATTTCCGAGGAAGAAAAGCGGTTCGTCCAGTCCTGGTTCCACGATAAGATGAACAACGTCGACCAGATATTCCAGTCGACGGCCAAGGTTTTGTCCAAGATCACCCACAACGTGACCTTGGTCATGGCGGCCCAGCAGGTGAGCTCAAAGCTGAAGTACATCCGCTTCCTGCCCTTGGATTTCCGGCGGGCCATCATGATCGTCGTCACCGATTCGGGCCAGATCGAGAACTGCATTTTCCCGAAGCCCGAAGATACGGACGTGGACGAGCTGAACGTCATCGCCGAAAAGCTGACGCATTACCTGGCCGGCCTTCCCGTGAGCCGCATCAACATGGAAATGCTGGAGCAGTTTCACGAATCCATCGTCGGCGACCTGGAGCTGTACCGGCTGGCCTTCCGGTCTATCCATCAGGCCTTCCGCCGGGAGCAGCAGCTGTACAAGGGCGGGGCCATGGAGCTCTTAAACAAGCCGGAGTTCAAAGACGTAGCGAAGGCGAAAAACTTGTTCACCATGCTGGAGGAACAAGACGTCATGGCCAATCTGTTCAACGACGGCGGCCAGGAGCCGCAGAAGACCGTGACCGTGCGCATTGGGGAAGAAGCAAACCTATCTCCTATCAATGATTGCAGCATCATCGAGGCGACTTTCAAGGCGAACGACGTCGTCCTCGGCAAGATTGCCGTGCTGGGGCCGACGCGCATGGAATATGCTAAGATCATCGGTCTCCTCGATTTTATGAAGCAGCATGTGACGAATATTTTAGAGCATTATCACGACGATACATAGGAGGCTTTCATACAGATGAGCAAAGATAAAGAAAAGGATAAAGAAAAAAAGCACGAACAGCAGGCTGCTGCCGAAGCGGCAGAGGCTGAAAACGCGAAGGTAAACGAATCGGCTGAACAAGCGGAACCGGCGCAGGATGCAGGAGACGCTCCGGCGGCAGATGAGGAAAAAGCGGCGGAAGATGCCGCTTCGACGGATGCCAAAATTGCGGAAGCAGCCGTAGCGGATATGAAACAGCGCTACATGCGCCTGCAAGCCGACTTCGCCAATTTCAAAAAGCGGACGGCCGGCGAAAAGCTTCAGATTTCTGAAGTCGTAAAAATGGAAGTCCTGCAGAACGTCCTTCCCGTCGTCGACAACTTCGAACGGGCCCTGCAGGTGCCGCAGGATAAGCTGACGGACGATCTGAAATCCTTCGTAGACGGCTATGAAATGATTTACAAACAGCTCATGACCGTCCTGGAAAAGGAAGGCGTTGTGAAAATCGACGCCGTCGGCAAACCCTTCGACCCGAACTACCATCAGGCGGTCATGCGGGTAGCCAGCGACGAATACGACAACGACGTCGTCGTGGAAGTGCTGCAGGAAGGCTATTTGCTGGGCGACAAGACCTTGCGTCCGGCTATGGTAAAAGTTGCATTTAACGGTTAATCATCGTAGAAACATATTGAGGAGGAATTCATCATGAGTAAAGTAATTGGTATTGACTTAGGTACGACAAACTCTGTTGTAGCTGTTATGGAAGGCGGCGAACCGACCGTCATCACGAATACAGAAGGTTCCCGTCTGACGCCGTCTGTCGTAGGCTTTTCCAAGACAGGCGAACGCCTCGTAGGCCAGCTGGCAAAACGTCAGGCCGTTTCCAACCCGGAAAACACGATTTCTTCTATTAAACGTCACATGGGCGAAAGCTACACCGTCGACATCAACGGCGAAAAATACACGCCCCAGCAGATTTCCGCTATGATTCTGCAGAAATTGAAAGCCGACGCCGAAAGCTATTTGGGCGAAAAAGTAACCCAGGCGGTCATCACCGTTCCGGCTTACTTCAACGACTCCCAGCGTCAGGCTACGAAGGACGCCGGTCAGATCGCCGGCCTCGACGTACTCCGTATCGTCAACGAACCGACGGCGGCTGCCCTGGCATACGGCCTTGATAAGGGCGGCGAAGGCAAGATCCTCGTATTCGACCTCGGCGGCGGCACCTTCGACGTATCTATCCTCGAACTGGGCGACGGCGTCTTCGAAGTTAAGGCTACCAACGGCGATACCCACCTCGGCGGCGATGACTTCGACAATGCCGTTATGAACTGGATGGTCAGCGAATTCAAGGGTCAGACGGGCATCGACCTCTCGACGGATAAGATGGCAGAACAGCGCTTGAAGGAAGCTGCTGAAAAAGCTAAGATCGAACTGTCTACGGTTCTCTCGACGAACATCAACCTGCCGTTCATCACGGCTGACGCTACGGGCCCGAAACACCTCGACCTGACCTTGACCCGCGCTAAATTCAACGAATTGACGGAAGACCTCGTACACCGCACGATGGAACCGACGAAGAAAGCTATTGCCGATTCGGGCTTTACCATCGATGAAATCGACAAGATCATCCTCGTCGGCGGCTCCAGCCGTATTCCTGCCGTACAGGACGCTATCAAATCCATCCTTGGCAAGGAACCGAGCAAGGGCGTCAACCCGGATGAATGCGTTGCTATTGGCGCAGCGATCCAGGCCGGCGTTCTCGTAGGCGACGTCAAAGACGTACTGCTCCTCGACGTAACGCCCTTGTCCCTGGGCATTGAAACGCTGGGCGGCGTATTTACGAAGATTATCGAACGGAACACGACGATTCCGACGTCCAACAGCCAGGTATTCTCCACGGCCGTCGACAACCAGCCCTCCGTCGACGTACACGTCCTGCAGGGCGAACGCGAAATGGCAGCCGACAACAAGACACTGGGCCGTTTCGAACTGTCCGATATCCCGGCAGCTCCGCGCGGAGTACCCCGCATCGAAGTTACATTCAACATCGACGCCAACGGCATCGTAAACGTTTCCGCTAAAGACCTCGGCACGGGCAAGGAACAGAAGATTACCATTCAGTCCTCGTCGGGCCTCGACAAGAGCGAAATCGACCGCATGGTCAAGGAAGCTGCGGCTCACGAAGCAGAAGATAAGAAACGGAAGGAACTCATCGAAGCGAAGAACAACGCCGACTCCCTGATTTATCAGGCTGAAAAGACGATCAAAGACCTGGGCGACAAAGCCGACGCTTCCAAGGTTTCCGATATTAAGAGCAAGATTTCCGATTTGAAGGAAGCGATGAAGAGCGACGACCTCGACAAGATTAAATCGGCTTCTGAAGCCGTCACGAAACCGCTCTACGACCTGACGAGCGAAATGTACAAGCAAGCCGGCGCGCAGCAGCAGGCTCAGCAGGGCCCGGCCGGCGCAGGCAGCGCTCAGGGCGGCGCGCAGCAGAGCGCCCAGGGCGGCGAAAAGGTAGTCGACGCAGACTATAAAGTAGTAGACGACGACCAGAAGTAAGGTAGATAAGAGGGGTTGCCCATATGAGTACGAAACGAGATTATTACGAAATCCTCGGCGTTCCTAAAGACGCCAGTGACGCAGAGATCAAAAAGGCTTTCCGCAAGTTAGCCATCAAATACCATCCGGATAAAAACCGGGACGACCCCAAAACTGCCGAAGAAAAGTTTAAGGAAGTCAACGAAGCTTACCAGGTCTTGTCCGATAAGAACAAGCGCGCCCAATACGACCAGTTCGGCCACGCTGCCTTTGAAAACGGCGGCGCCGGCGGTCCGGGCGCAGGCGGCTTCGGTGGGTTCGGCGGCTTTGGCGGATTCGGTCAGGGCGGCGGGTTCGGCGGCTTTGAAGACATCTTCGCCGATTTCTTCGGCGGCCAGGGACGCCGCCAGTCGGCAAACGGCCCGCAGCGCGGCGCAGACCTGCGCTTCGACGTGGATATTTCCTTTAAGCAGGCCGCTTTCGGTACGGAAATGGAAATCCAGGTCCCGAAGGATGAAACGTGTGACCGCTGCAACGGCAGCGGCGCCGAACCGGGCAGCGACGTAGAAACATGTCCTGTCTGCCACGGCACGGGCCAGCAGCGCGTCGTCCAGAACACGCCCTTCGGCCAGATGGTCAACGTCCGCACCTGCTCGCACTGCGGCGGCACGGGCAAGATCATCAAGAAGAAGTGCACGAAGTGCCACGGCGACGGCACGGTCAAGGTCCGCAAGAAACTGAAAATCAAGATTCCTGCCGGCGTCGACGACGGAGCCCGTCTCCGCGTAGCCGGCGAAGGCGAACCGGGCGTACGCGGCGGCGGCCACGGCGATTTGTACGTATACATCTTCGTCCGCCGGGACCCGCAGTTCACGCGGGAAGGAAATGACATCCTGTCGCAGGAAACGATTTCCTTCGCTCAGGCGGCCTTGGGCTCGACGATCCGCGTCGACACGCTGGATGGCAAAATCGAGCTGAAAATTCCTGCCGGCACGCAGACCGGTACGGTATTCCGCATCCGCGGCAAGGGCGTGCCCGTCTTGGGCGCGAAGGACCGCCGCGGCGATCATCACGTACAGGTCACTGTAGCCGTACCGAAGAAGCTGAACGCCAAACAGAAGGAATTGCTGAAGGAATTTGCCTACGCAGGCGGCGAAACCTGGGTGGGGGAGCCTAAGCCGGCCCAAGCATCGCCGGAAGGTTCCAAAGAAAAATCTAAGAGCAAAAAAGGCTTTTGGAGCAAATTAAAAGAAGAACTTTGAAGATAAGGGAGAACATTCGATGAAATGGAATGAAATCGATTTGATTGTTTCCCCAGAGGCCACCGATTTGGTGGCCCTTCTTTTATATGAATGCGGTGGCAGCGGCTCGATCATCCACGACGACGAAGCCGACGAGCTGGGCCGCATCCGTATAACGGCGTATTTCCCGCCGGAGCAGAAGGATGCTGTGGAAACGGTACGAACGCATATGAGGGAGCTGGCCCGCCGCGACGCGGCATTAGGCAAGTGGCAGATCCGGACGAACCTGACCGACGACACGGACTGGCTCTATTCCTGGCAGGCCTATTTTCACCCGAAGAAGATATCGGAGCATTTCTGGGCCGCACCGGCTTGGGAGCCGGCTGAGCCGGGCGAGGGCGAAGATGTCGTAGTCATCGAGCCGGGACTGGCCTTCGGCAGCGGCTTCCACGACACGACGTGCATGTGCGTCCAGTATTTGGAACAGGCCGTCAAGCCGGGAGACGAAGTATTTGATATCGGCACGGGAACGGGCATCTTAGCCGTGGCGGCGGCCAAGCTAGGCGCAAAGCACGTCGTCGCCGTCGATTTCGACGAAAAGGCCGTATCTCAGGCCGTCATCAACGCCAACCTGAACAACGTGAGCGACGTCGTCGACGTGTACAACAGCGATCTCTTGGCCGCTGTATCGGCTGAGGGCAAAAAGGCCGACGTCGTCGTGGCCAATTTGGTGACCAACGCCGTCCTGGCCTTGCTGCCGACTCTGCCGCCGTACATGGAAGCAGGCGGCGTCCTGATTGCCAGCGGCATCATTGACGAGCGCATCGGCGAGGTACGCCGCGCCGCAGGGGAAGCAGGCTTTGCCTGGGAAGACGAATGCCTGCAGAACGGCTGGTACGCCGTGCGCATGAGGAGACTATAATGCGGAAACTATTTACGGATTTTCCCATTTGCGGGAACTTTGAGCTGTCGGCTGACGACGCCCGCCACGTCCTCGTCGTCCTCCGCCATACGGTGGGGGACACGCTGGCCGTGACGGACAGCACAGGCGCGACGTACGAATGCGTCATCACCGCCGTGCAGGGCCATTCGGCTATGCTGACGCCGGCGAAAAAGCTGTCCGACGGCGACGAGACGGCCGGCGAGGTCGTCCTGGCGGCGGGGCTTTTGAAGAGCGACAAGTTCGACTGGGTCGTCCAAAAGGCGACGGAGCTGGGCGTCAGCCGCATTGTTCCTGTACAAATGGAAAATTGTGTAGTAAAATTAAATGAAACTCGCCGTCAAAGCCGGCGGGAACGGTGGCAGCGCCTGGCCCTGGAAGCGGCGAAGCAGTGCGGCCGCAGCGACGTGCCGCCTGTAGAGGACGTCGTCGAGTTCCAGGCTCTGGTGGACCAGTACGGCCATGAGCGGTTCGTCATTCCCTACGAACGGGAAACGGCCCCGCTGGCCGACGTATGCAGCCAGATCCGCACGGGAAACGTCGTGCTCTGCATCGGCCCCGAAGGCGGGTTTTCACCGAAAGAAATACAATACGCCGAGGCGCACGCCGCCTGGTGCCGTACCGTTTCCTTAGGGCCCCGCATCCTGCGGGCCGAGACGGCGTCCCTGGCCGCCCTGGCGATTGTCAAATACGAAAGAGGATTTAAATAATGGCGACTATTGCTTTTGCGACGCTGGGATGCCGCGTCAATCAATACGATACGGACAGCATGCGCGGCCTGTTTTTGGCCGAAGGCTTTGCCGACGCCGATTTTAACGACGCCGCCGACGTGTATGTCATCAACACCTGCTCGGTGACCCAGATGGGGGAAAAGAAATCGCGGCAGCTCATCCGACGGGCGAAAAAGCGCAATCCTAAGGCTGTCGTCGTCGTGACAGGCTGCTATGCCCAGCTCGACCCGGAGCTGTTGGCGGCCATGGAAGGCGTCGACGCCGTCGTCGGCACCAATGAAAAGAAGAACATTACGGTCATCGTCCGAAAGCTCTTGGGACATGAAGCCGGCGGGACGATACAGGCCGTGCACGACGTCATGAAGGGCGACGAATTCGAGGAAATCCCCCTCTATCCGTCGGCAGTGGAGCATACGCGGGCCGACCTCAAGATTCAAGAAGGGTGCAATAATTTCTGCACCTACTGCATCATCCCTTACACGCGGGGCGGCTTGAAGTCGCGTCAGCCCGACGCCGTCATAGCCGAGGCGCAGCGCCTCATTTCCTACGGCTTCAAGGAGCTCGTCCTGACGGGCATTCATCTGGGAGCCTATGGCAAGGATCTGCCGGAACGGCCGACGCTGGCTCTCATCCTGCGGCGGCTCCTGGCCGAGACGGACGTACAGCGCATCCGCATGGGCTCCGTCGAATCGCTGGAAGTAGACGACGACCTCATCGCGGTCATGAATTCGTCGGACCGCATCTGCCCGCACCTGCATCTGCCCCTGCAGTCCGGCTCCGACGCCATCTTGAAGGCCATGAACCGCCAGTACACGAAGGCCGAGTACAAAGAGCTGCTCGCCGAACTGCGCAGCCGCATTCACGGCCTGACCGTCTCGACGGACTTGATTTTAGGCTTTCCCGGCGAAACGGACGAGCTGTTTCAGGAGACGATGGAAACGCTGGAAGAACTGAAATTTTCCCACATCCACGCCTTTCCCTATTCGCAGCGGCCCGGTACGCCGGCGGCGGCCATGGCGAATCAAGTCGACTCGCAGGTAAAGAAAGAGCGGGTCGAAATCGTCAACGCCTTGTCGGTCCGGCAGAAGGACGAGCTCCTGGCCCGGATGGTCGGCAAAACCGTCCATGTCCTCATCGAGCGGCAGGACGGTACGAATGGCGAAGGCTTTTCGGAAAACTACGAACGGGTCTGCGCGGAAGGCCTGACGGAACCTTGCGAAGGCGCGATCGTTCCCGTCGTGCTGGACCGGGCGGACAACCATATACTTTACGGTACATTAAAGGAGGATGCTTAACATGGAAGACTGCTTATTCTGCAAGATCATCAAGGGAGAAATCCCCAGCACGAAGGTGTACGAAGACGACAACTTTTTCGCTTTCAAGGACATTGCGCCCGTTGCGCCGGTACACGTCCTGGTCATTCCGAAAAAACACGTCGCCAGCATTGCGGCCCTGACGGAAGATGACGCCGACGTAGCCGGCAAGATGCTCTTCGCCATCCAGAAGGTCGCTCAGGAACTGGGCTTGGACAAAGACGGCTACCGGGTCATTTTCAACACCGGCGAAAAGGCCGGCCAGACAGTACATCACATGCACGCCCACATCTTAGGCGGCAAGGAAATGGCTTGGCCCGGCGTATAAGCGATGGAAGAAGATATGTCGAAACGGCCGCACCCTGCCGGCCGGCCTAAGAAAAAGAGAAAGCTGCCCCATGTGTCATTGCGCGGCGGATCCGGTATCCGCGTCATATCCATTGTGATACTCGCCGCTATCATGGCCTTTCTCATACTAAAAGGATTATAAGCATGGCAACAGCCTGCGCAGCGAAAGCGATTGCTTGGCGGCGCAGGCTGTTTGTATTAGTGATATCCGCCGGCGTATTCGCGCCGGCAGAGCGAGGTGCGTCGTATGATGAAGAAAAGCCGCAGCCGTATCCTATGGGGCTGCCTCTGCGCCGTCGGCTGCGAAACCCTGTTCGGCCTGAGCTATATCTGTACCAAGGAGGCGACGCAGGCCGCCAGCGCCCTGACCTTGCTGGGATGGCGGTTTTTCGTCGCCGCTGCGTTCATGACCCTGTGCGCCGCGTCGGGACGGGTGCAGGTGCGATGGAAAGGGAAGCCAAGAAAGCCTTTGCTGGCCGTGGCTCTCTGCAATCCCGTCGTCTATTTTGTCGCCGAGACTATAGGCATCAGCCGGACGACGGCTTCGGAAAGCGGCGCCTTTTTGGCCTGCATCCCTGCCGTATCGCTCCTGGCATCGGCGCTGCTGTTGGGGAAATCGCCGCGGAAGCATCAGGTCGTCGGCATAGCCGTGACTCTGGCCGGCGTCCTTACGACGGTCCTGGCAGCCGGCGCGTCGGCGAGCTTTTCCCTTTCCGGCTATGCCGTCCTGACGATTGCCATCCTGTCTTACGCCCTGTACAGCGTGTCTGTCGAAAAGGCTGCGGCCTATACGGGAGCGGAACTCACGATGGCCATGATGGCGGCCGGCGCAGCTGTATTCATTCCCCTGGCTCTCGTCGAAGGATGGCATACGGAGACACTGGTTGATAGCCTGTGCCTTCCCCTGACCAACTCAGCTTTCCTCGCTGCTATTCTGTATCAGGGCGTCGGCTGTTCCGTCCTGGCCTTTTTCTTGTCCAACATAGCCCTTGCCAGCATCGGCGTAAACCGCACGGCGTCGTTCATCGGCATTTCCACTGTCGTAGCCATCGCCGCCGGCGTCACTATGCTGGGCGAGACCTTTTCCTTGACGCAGACCATCGGCGTCGCCGTCATTTTGGCCGGCGTGTACATCGCCAACGCGAACATCGGAAAACCTAATGGAATGTAACCAACAAGATACCTCTTGCCTGTCCATGAAATATCACGATTTGCTCTCTCGGCAAAAAAAATATTTCATGAACAGGCATTTTTTTACATATATTTTTTCCCTTTGTCAGCTTTAAATTCAATATAAAAACGGGGGGATTGATGGTAACGATAAAATAGCCTGTTCCCGAATTTTATCGGGGTGGCCTGAGGATAAAAGTGTCATTAAATTTATTAAAAATATTGCCGAAATACATAATATTTTAATTAAATAATAAATAATACGTAAAATAATAACAAGGCAGGGGATATTGATTTTATTTTAGTAAAGTGATATATTGAAAACTATAAAAGGGGGTGAAAGATATGTTCTCTAGCTTGAACCGTTGGAATAACAGGGTGAATACATCCTGGGATATGAACGCAAATACATATACGGGGGGGGGGTACCATTATAGCCATAAATATGCATTCGTCCCGTATACAGTACTGACGACGACTATCCGGGGATTCGTGCGCCCTGTTATGCATCATAGCGTGTGTTTTAGGCAGCATAGGTTTATGCTGTCTTTTTTGCGTGCCTGCCTTGGCTGGAAGCAGGCCGGACGGTATATGGCTGCTGGAGACGGTAAGGTCAGCCTATGAAACGGCCGGCTGTATGCCCCATATGCGGAAAGGATTTCCTAGCCGACAGGGCGACGCAGAAATACTGCAGCTCTTACTGCCGGCGGTACGCCCACCGGCACGGCGCGAACAACCACGTGCGGCCTCCTAAAGACGCCGAGGCCCTGCGCAGCTTCCGCTGCATCAAGTGCGGCCGCCTCGTGCGGGTCACAGAGCTGACGGACCGGCGGACCAAATTCTGCTCGGCCCATTGCGAGAGGCTCTATTGGAAGCACTCTAAAAAGGTAACGTCCGTAGTCATCCGGCGAGCCTTTCGCTGCCGCAACTGCGGCGCCCTCGTCGAAGTGAGCGAGGCCAAGGACAGGCGGACGACCTTCTGCAGCCTGGCCTGCCGCGAGAAATGGTTTTCCCTGCACAGAAAAAAGTAAAACACGCGAAGCCAAGTATGAATACAAGGAGGAAACACATATGAACCGGATCTATAAAGTAATATGGAGTAAAGTAAAGCATCAGTACGTCGTCGTGTCCGAGCTGGCTCATCGGGATGGAAAACGGAGCAGCGCGGCGAGCAAGAGTATGCGCAGCCGGATTGCGGCGCTAGCGGTTTGCGGAGCGATAGCTGTATTCGGAGTATTGCCAATACAACAAGTTTTTGCTGCAGCAGACTCCACGAATCCGAGTCAATATATAGCAATTAAAGTTCCAAGTGATAAAAAACAGTATAACAGTATGGTTGTTAGAGAGAGAAATGATAAATATTATTTATACGGCAATAGTGGGTTTAACGCTCCTGCATATGTTAAGCAAAAGTTAACATATATGGAAAATGGTAAAGAGGTGACAGCAGAATTTTTCGTGCGTGATGGATATACTGTTGAGGCGAAGTATGGTGAACGCCATGACAATACCAGTAATAATTTACAAATAAGCGCATATAAAAACTCGGATGCTCCCTCTAATGCAGATGATGGGTTATTAACGTCTACTCAAATATTAGGTACTTCCAGTGAGTATAAAACTTTAGTGGGGCAAAGCCTAATAGATACTAGTGCAGGTAAATTCGGTGGGGCAGTTAATTCTCCAAGCGCAGGGGTAACAAGTGGGGCTGAGTTTTTTACAAAAGATAAGAAATTGTCCTATTCGCAGAATTTTAAAACAGTAGAATGGAACGACGCTAAAAATTTGTATCAATATAAAGGTAGAGACGTTGCTCTGCAAAATGTGTATGTAATTGACGGTAAAGCCGGTGTATTTGTTGTTGAGAATGATGAAGTTTATACAGGCACAGTTTTTGGCAAAAACAATGAATTATTAACAACAGCTACAGACAAGAATGGTACTTACTATAGTACATGGTCGGCAGAAATAGAAGATCTCAATACGCCACTCACATTGACAAAAGCTAATTTTGACCAAGCTATGAAAAATGTGGGAGATAGTATAAAATTAGCTGCCGGTAACGACATTGAAAAAGTAGTATCTACTGCCGCTCAAAATGGCAATGGCGGTTCCATTGATTTATTGAGACAAGGTGAATATGATACGGAATCAGGAACATATTCCAAAGACAAACCAAAAGTAAATGGTACACTTTCAATTATTAGTACCGGCGGTACAGACGGAGAGGATGTAGCCGTTCAATTCCAAGCTAATGGTAGTCAACCGTTTACCGTAAACGCTGGCTCAAAAGTCGAAGCCAATAAAAAGGAGGTTACCTCTCCTACGACTTCCCTTGAAACATTAACTATCAACGGCAATACTTATAATATCCCTGCTGGGAAGACGTATTCGGTGAGCGATGGCATTACGATTTCGGATGAAAACGCTATTTCCGTGAATGCCGGAAACGGCCTCGAATTTGCGGAAACTGCAGATGTAGACGGCACTAAGAAATTACAGGTAAATGCTGGACAAGGCATTGTCGTAGACGGTGATGGCGTATCGGTTGACATCGTACAAAACGGCAACTTGTATTTCGAGGATGGCAAGCTGAACAGCAAGGATTACCGTCTAATCCAAGGAACGGATATAATCGGTGGAACGGAAGAACAGCCGGTATATGGCTATAAAGTCAATGAAGACGGTACGGTAGAATTGATTGTTCAGGATGGTATGGACGAAAGCAGCAAGCAGACTGTAACCATCGCCGACGTAGCCAGCAAGAGCGCACTGGACGAGATGGGCAAGACGCTGGAAGGCGCGGTCATGTATGACAAGTCCGGCAATACGTATAACTATACTTCTGTTACCCTTGGAAAAGCGGACAACAAGTATGGTTATGATGAATCGGGCAAACCGACAGGCGGCGTGGCGCTGACGAATGTAGCGTATGCAGAAACGGGTGAAGGAAGCGACGGTAGCGCGGCAGTCAACGTCGATTTGCTGAAAGACTACGTAGGAGAAAATGCCGCAGTTTACTCGGCGAGCGATGGCATTACGATTTCGGATGACAATGCTATTTCCGTGAATGCCGGAAACGGCCTCGAATTTGCGGAAACTGCAGATGTAGACGGCACTAAGAAATTACAGGTAAAAGCAGGACAAGGCATTGTCGTAGACGGTAGTGGCGTATCGGTTGACATCGTACAAAACGGCAACTTGTATTTCGCGGATGATGGTAAGTTGAACAGCAAGGATTACCGTCTAATTAAAGGAACGGATGTCATCGGTGGAACGGAAGAACAGCCGGTATATGGCTATAAAGTCAAGGAAGACGGTACGGTAGAACTGGCTGTTCAAGATGGGACGGACGCAAGCAGCAAGTATGCCGTAACCATTGCTGACGTAGCCAGCAAGAGCGCACTGGACGAGATGGGCAAGACGCTGGAAGGCGCAGTCATGTACGACAAGGATGGCGAATCGTACAACTATGGTTCTATTACCCTTGGAAAAGAAGATAACAAGTACATCTATGATTTGGAAACACAAACGGCGATTGGCGGTGTAAAACTGACAAATGTAGCATATGCTGTAACGGACAGGACAGATAAAGCAAACTATATTGGTAGCGCAGCAGTTAACGTCGATTTGCTGAATGATACGGTAAGCACTATTAAACAAAGCGTGGCCGAAAGCGATATGCACTTGGTCAACGGTAAAGACGTCATTGGTGGGACGGACGCACAGCCAGAATTTGGTTACAAAGTTACAGATAATCAGGTTAATTTGAAAGTAGAAGGAAAAGATGCGTCTGGAGGAACTGTAAGTGAAACCGTAACCATCGCTAATATGGCCGAAGCGTCTGATCTTGGCGACGTTGGCATGTTTGAAAATACTGATTTGAAGAATACAAATGGTACGCCTACGACTGTTGTAGATGCCGTTCTCAATATGAATGATAAAGTCGGAGACGCTAATTTCGAAGGAGCGACACATATCAAAGATACTACAACTAACCTTACGGGTGCAGTGATGGATTTGGATGCAGCAATTACCGAGGCAGCTCAGGCAGCGACAGATGCAGGGAAGAACCATACGACGGTTACAAATGGCAATGGCATTGTCGTTACCGATAATGGTGTAAAAGACGACGAGGGGAATATTGCTAAACATGAATATGAAGTGTCATTGGCAGATGACTTTACCTTGGGCGGCAAAGAAGGAGACACTAGCAAGATTGAATTTAAGGGCAGTGAAGGCACGCTCTCCGCAAGCGGCAATATTGACGCAGGTTCCTTTACAGCAGGAGACATTAAGATCAATGCTGAGAAGGACGGTACACATACGGGGGTAATTGAGGGCTTGTCCAATACCACATGGAATCAGGATGTCATTGATGCAGTTGCTGCCGATACTACGGGAACTGGTGCGGCCAGTGTAGCGGCAACGCAGGGACAGTTGAAAGCAGCGACCGAAGGGATGGTTCAATACGACCGTAACGAAGATGACGGCTCAGTGAATAAAGGCAGCATTACCTTTGCTGGCGAAAACGGTACGACGCTGAAGAATGTAGCTGCTGGTGAAGTTTCTGCTACGTCGACCCAGGCTGTCAATGGTAGTCAGTTGTACCAACGTGATTTGGCTATTTATAACAACAGCCAGAACATCCAGATGCTAAGCAACTCCGTCAACAAGCTGGACAACCGCATCGACCGTGTCGGCGCTGGTGCAGCGGCCTTGGCGGCCTTGCATCCCCTTGATTTCGACCCGGATGCGAAGTGGGACTTTGCAGCAGGCTACGGCAATTACCGCGGTGCGAACGCTGTGGCAGTCGGCGCATACTATCGTCCCAATGAAGACGTCATGTTCAGCGTCGGCGGCTCTATGGGCGGCGGCGAAAACATGGTCAACGCCGGCGTATCCTTGAAGATCGGCGCAGGTTCCAGCAACGTCACGACGTCCCGCGTCGCCATGGCTAAGGAAATCAAATCCATGCGCGATATTGTAGCCAAGCAGGACGCTCAGATCCAGAAATTGACGGCTATGGTCAACGCTTTGGTCGGTGTACAGACGGAAACGGATACGACGACCATGTTCCCGGATGTACCGGAAAACCACTGGGCATACGAAGCCGTCGCAGCCATGGCAAAGAGCGGCTTGGTCAAGGGGTATCCGGACGGCGAATTCAAGGGCGACCGCAATATGACCCGTTATGAATTTGCTCAGATCGTTTACAACGCTATCCAGGCCGGCGCAGAAGTAGATGCTCGTCTGGTAGAAGAATTCAAGCCAGAATTGGAATACTTCCACATCGCTACCGTCGCGAAGGACAAAGACGGCAACCCGACGATTGAACGCGTACGGGCTAACTAATTTCATACAAAGGGGAATAGCGCTCAGCTCATAGCTGACGCTGTGTAAGCAAAACGAGTCGGGGGAAACCTCGGCTCGTTTTTTCTATCATTTCATTCATTTAAAGGAGGAACTTCCCATGAATCAAACCGTATGCCAATGGATAGAACGCGCTCAGAAAGGCGAGGAAGAGGCGGTCTTGCTGATATTGCAGCAGTTCCGGCCCTTGATTTGCAAATACGCCCGGCGGCACCGGTATTGCTACGACTCACTGGACGAAGCCGTGTCAGTGGCCCAGCTGGCGATTTTGGAATGCATCCATGCCTTCGACGTAACTTGCGGCGACGAAGCTCACAAGGCCTTTCGTAGGGCTGTAGACCGGGTGTTTAAAAAAGAAAGCCGGCGGTTTAAGGCATATATGGAATCGGTAGAGACGGCCCTTCATATAGACGAGAGCGCCGAAGCCTTAGGCTTGACGGGCGGCGACGAGCAGGACCCGCACCGGCAGGCCGTGTTGTCCGAAGTACGGGAGCTGGTGCGCAAATGCCTGAACAGCCTGACGGAAGAAGAACAACGATTTCTCCGCCTGCGCTGTCAGCACGACCTGACCTACGAAGACGTAGCCAAACGCTGCGGCCTGTCCCTGTCGCAGGCTCATAAGCTGACAAAAGCGGCTATGGTCAAGTTTCATGAGGGCATATACGGCTGCGATGTAGAATAGGGTGGTGCATGTGTTAATTTTTTAGACTATGTGAAGCTTTTTCTGTAAATAACTGCTAGGTATAGGTCTTCTATGATACAATCTAAATCATAGGAGGCTTACTATCATGGCAAGAGAAAAGAAACCGGTACATAAGGTCATTATGACCGAAGGAAAACGCAGCATTATTCAACAACTGTTTCAA
>NZ_NQXW01000034.1:0-18643 GCF_002287425.1 Megasphaera sp. ASD88
CTTAGCATAATTAAATGACCAATGAAATGCATTAATATTTCATCCTTTCCTAAACATGAATGCAGAAAGCCTTGTTCTGCTGATAGTGCTGTTTCCCGCTATCGTCCTGTCGTCCGGTTCGTCCTGTAAAAAAACTTATCCCCTTAGCCTGCATATTAGCTAGATATTTTAAAAACCGGACAGGACAGAGGACGAAAGTTCATCTCGTTGTCCACTTTTTATGAGGAGAAATTTCTATCTATTTTGACATGTTTCAAGGTAGGCATTACAAATCACAGGACGAACCGGACGACAGGACGGGCCATTTTTCATGCATAAATATGAGCAGTTTACATAAGACTTCTTATTAAACTGCTCATACCCGTTTCATAAACTATGCAATATCCGCCGTTTCATGCTGGCACCGCAGACAAAGAGGCCGGCCATATTTCTTTGCCGAATAACTCCATACTTTATCGCTAATCGTCATTCCGCAGTCAGCGCAGCGTAACGGCTGCGCTTTTTCTTTTTGGTTCTTCGGTTTCGTCGTCTGCTTCGGCGCAGAATTTATATCTCCGCCAGTTGGATTTGTCGCCGTATCAGTCTGCATATCTGCCTCCGGATCATCGCCGGTGCTGATAGCCAAACTCAGCATATACGCGTATTTGATAGCCGCTGTTTCTGCTTTCATGACCGCTTTATCGCCGCTGTCCTGTCCCGATCCGATGCCGGTAATCGTGAACGTTTCGCCCGATTCTATATCGATAAGGGTAATATTCATCTGGACCGTCGCCATCTTTTCTATATTCCCCTTGGCCGTTGTTACATCGGTCATATCCAGCAAATCTGGCACGGCGACGGAAGCAATGCCATGTTTTACCAGAGAAGCATTAACCTTCGCCAACACGTCGGCACTGGTAGCGTACTGGTAATTATGGTACGTATTGGTGCCGTTTTTCTCTACATAGCTGCATTCCTTCATGACCTCAATAAATTTCCTGGCTAATTTCTGCATTACGCATTCACTCCCTCAATATACATAGGCTGCTTCCAGCAAAGTTCATACAATTCTGCCTGCCACCGCGTCCCTTCAGCCGGATAAAAACTGTACTGTTCATACCCGTTCCGGTACGCGATTTCCCCGCAGTTCCCGCCGCCTTCATCAGCCCAGCGCAGCGTAAACGCATGATCCGGAAAATGCGCTGCTAGGACTTCTATCACCGGAATAGGCGCTGCATTCAGGGTTTGAAAGGAAAAGGAGCCGTTTTCTTCGTGAAAAGCAGCAGCCATCGCGTTTCCCTTTGTTCCCCAGCATTGGATTTTTTCTTCCGGCAACGCTTCCTCCGGCAATGGATATATTTCGTTAAAATCAAATACCGACTTTTTAGACGCTACACTGCACCGAACGTTCTGTATCGCCACGCCTTCTATACCTAAGACATTCTGTACATGGTTTGCCATCCGTATCACCTCATCATCCCTTATTCCATCGAATTGGCGTTAATATATATTGTTCTTGCTCTTCATCCCAAACGGCCCGATACAGCCGTCCCTGATAGACAACAATGCAGTGCCTGTCATCAGGCTGGCTCACGATAACAACCGAATGAAACATGACACGTAAATCATCTATACATCTTGAAATACACTCCATATCCGTTCCTCCTATCCAACGCATCCCGACGCTTCCCGCTGCAATCGCTGCGCATAGGGGCAATTTGCGCGAGCAGCGCAGTATCCTAAGCATTTCCGGTCATGCCACCGTTCCCGACTAGAACAGATCGGCGGCAGCTTCCGTTCCTTCAACGCTTCATGAAGCAGGGCGGCTTTGCGATGAAAATAGCGCAGCAGCCACCTGTCGCTGATTTTTCGTATGTGAATCATATAGACGGACTGGTCAATACCCCGTTCGGCAGCCATGCGCAAGTTATTGTCCCGGCACATGGCCTGAATGTACATCTTCTGCACAGCAAAACCTTCCTGTTCCAACAGAATCCGATAGTAGTTCAGCTGCATAGCCCAGTCAAGGACATGGCGCGCGCCGTCGTACCGCAGTTCGTTCCGATATTTCGGCTGCCCTTTCCGCAAACCCGTCTTATAGAATTCTCCCGTCGGTACGCGTACCTTATAAATGCCAAGGGCTTTCATGAGCTTATACGAGCTGGTTACTTTCAAATCACCCAGTACGCCCTCAGAATCATCTAAAATCTTGCCGTACAAATCAAATTTGCCGCTCGTCAGAGTGTCTTTCAGGCGGATTTCACTGAGCATATCTCCATCAGTGCAGCGCTCATGAATAGCATGAACGCCCTGACCATGGAGGGCATAGAGTACGGATTGAGGATTTACGGCGTAATCGGTCGTCTTTTTCAAATAGGTCTCCCGCACTCCGGCGATAAGCTCCGTTACCGTCGGTTCGGCAATATCCCGATGCAGCGATGCTGCGATAGCACGCAGCGTCGGCAAAAACATACACCGTTGATTTTGCGGGCAAGATTGCAAACATTGCAGGATAGGGACTTCTTTCCCGTCGGGGCAAATAAATTGTGTAGCTGGCATATAGCAATACTTCCTTTCCTGTACATAAAACAACCCTGACACATATGTGGCAGGGTCTATTCGTTGATTTTTATAAAACACATTTGTTTTTTCATATTTAATTCCATAATTCTGGCTGCTTTGCATAAAAGCTGTAATTCCCATTCCGTCCAATAATCACGTGATCCAAAAAACGGATTTCCAACAGTTCCCCAGCCTGAATCATCTTCCGGGTTACGTTCGTATCTTCCAGACTAGGCGTAACGTCGCCTGACGGGTGATTATGGGCCAGAATAATTCCAAAGGCCAGATGCTGAATCGCCGCATGATAGACTTCCCGAATACCAGCCCAGGAAGCGTTGACCGTACCGACAGAAATCAATTTCCTGCCCAATACCTGATTCTTCGTATTGAGCAGCAAAGCCCATAATTCTTCTTTCGGCTTATCCTCTAAAAACTTGAAATAGGCAAAAGCCGACGTATCATCGGAAACTTCTGTTAATTGCTGACGCCGTTCGTCTTCTATCCGTTCCATGACTTCCTTTACCATGGAAATCTTACGCAGCCGGGCTTTTCCGATACCGGCAATCTGCTGAAGCTGTTCGTCGGACACGCGGGTAAAAATGTGGTACAAGCTGGCATATTCTTGTACCAGCTTTTGAGCGCTTTCCTTGGGAATGAAAGCCGCCAATAATTCTTCATCGGATAAGGGATACAGTTGATTCATCAAAATTCCTCCTTCAAAATAAAATAGAGGTAAGGCCAATGCCTTACCTCGCCGAGATACAATTCAATATACGTTATTATGGTATGGGAGACTTCAAAATGCGTGTTATATCTTCCTTCAATTTCAGAAAATCAGTTGCAACCGTGCTATAAATGTCTTCCATTCGCAAAGCGGCATACTTATGAGCCGCTAAATCGCGCAGCCCAGCAATCGCTCTCTATGGAATTTCTGGATATTGCTCTCGTAATTCCATCGTAATCGTTTTAACCAATTCGCCAATATTAATGGCCGTCATAGCCATCGCCCGCTTGATTACTTCATTTGCTAAAAACTCTTCCTTACTATATCTATTCATAATTGATAAGCCGATGTCGAGTTCAGAAAGAATCTTTTCCAATGCAATCTTGTCCCTACGCCGCAGCGGTATACAGTACCACTTCCTTTTCAACTTCCAGCATATCGTCTGACCGCAGCGGCCCATGAATCACGTCAACGGGAAGAGACAGCCGATCTTCTAACGCGTACCGTATCGAAGACAAGGTAATCAAGCTAATGCTGTCCGTAATAAATTCAATCAGCAAATCAATGTCGCTGTCTTCACGGTTATTGCCAGAAGCACGAGAACCAAACAACGTAACCTTCGTAATAGCCGGGTATTCTTTTACAACGTCTAGTACAGCCGCTTGAATGGCATCAATCGTCATATTCATCCCTCCCGTAATGCGTTCTTATATATTTCATTATACTGAAAGGAACCTGCCTATACAATCTATTTCTTACGGAATGACTTGCATCTGTGGTATCCTCGGCGCAATATCTGACAGTATCTTTCCCGTACCTAACGCTTTCGGCTGCATATTGGACGGCACAGGCAAGGCCAGTAATTCGCCGCCCATGCGCTCCATCTCCGTTGCCCGTTCGTAGGAATCGCAGAACTTACTTGCCGCCGTTACCGCATTGACCAATCCATACCGGCTCAGGTCTTTCCCTAGGAACAGCTGGCGCAAAATATTGCCCCGTTCCGTTTGGTTCAACGGAAACCGGTCGGCCAATACTTCCACTTCCTTGACCGGATCGTGTTCCAAGGGAATATGCATGGCCTGTTTCATGGCGTCGACAGTGAGCATGAATTTCGCTTCGTCGACGGCGCAGCGTACCGTGTCCTGTACCTTCATGAAAAAAGCTTTATCATCCTGCCGCAGCGTTTCATCGGAATAGAGTTCATAGACTTCTTCGTCTGACGCCGCGGCCTGCCGTCCGACATGATACCGTTTCTGCGAATAGTCCTTGCAGATAAGACCGTTCTTGCAGACCAAGCGGAATACCAGCGGCTCTACACGCAGGCTGCCTAAACCGACTTCGCTGTTGGAAATGACGAAACCGGCCTGTACGACGTCCCCTACAGCGACTTCTGCCTTCATCTTTTTATTGACTACTTTCAGGTACATACGGCTCTCCGTTACATCACAGCTTTCAATAACGGCGCCTTTCATCTCCTGTATGACAGGTAAGACAGCGGCGCACAGCTCCAGATTATCCAACCGGCGGTATCGGTCTGACAAAAACGCCCGTACATTTCCGTCCAAGGTGCGTATCATACGCCGCTCGCCGTTCTTTTGCAGCCAGCCGTTGACGTTTTCATCGAGGAGCGTAGGAAATTCCCGCTGCATTTTCTGGTAATACCGGTAAGGGATTTGCAGCCGCGCGGCAATCTGCTGGTGTGCAATTTCACCGACACTATATGTCGTTTCCTGTCCGTTTATGCTCATATATAACGTAGAACTAGTATGATCTGTTTTCATCTGTAAACTTCTCGTATCGGCAAGAAAGTCTTTTCGTGCCATACGCTGACGCTGTAATTCATCCCCTAACGCCTGTAATGTTTTCCCCTGTTTCATACTGCATGTCCTCCTTCATCCCTGCAAAAAAATAACACAAGCCCTGCCGATTGATCGGCAGGGCCATCTGTTACCCAAAAGCACGTCTTACTTCATCCAACCGTCTTCCTGTTTCGATAAAATTTCTAAAATAAGTCTTGCAATATCCAGTACCATAGCGCGCACCTCCTTCTTTTTTCAGACATATAAAAAATACATGAGTCATTTGAACCTAACTTAAAATGACCCATGTATTCAAAAATATAATATATTGTCAAAAAAAGAAAGAATTACGCTTCTTACACTTTTTCGTGTCCACTTTCTTGATTATAGTCGATTTTTATGTCACTTCTTTCTCAATTTCTCTTTAATTGCAGAAGGTAAGTCATCTTCACTAATTACTCGTTTAATAGCTTGACCATTTTCCTCCGCGACCTTTATTTTTTCTAAACAATGTTTGCAATATCTGTGATGTCCATATCTTTCTATTGAACTAAACGCATCTTTACATTGCTCACATGTATATAGTTCAAAAATATTAGGTTGATTCTTAATAAAGAAAAATTTATTATCATCATTTAAGTTTTCTATAAAAAGAATATCTAGAACTGGTTTATCTATAATTACAGCACATTGGTCTAATAAATTTTTTAATAAAAGAACATTTTCCTTTGTCATAGTTGAAGAAAAATCATGCTGAAGTCCCAATTGTTCAATTAACTGTTTAGGTAAAATAACATCTTTTTCTTTCCATCTCGCATAAAAGCGTTCAATTACTGAAGGTTTAACATATAGAATTCTATTTTTTGCTGGCAAAGATTTTATCAATGTCTTTATTTCTTTATGTTGTTGTATATACTCAGGCATTCTATCAGGCATAATTTTTTTATATAAATCAATTCTTATTGCATTTTCAATATCTTCTATGGAATCAAAATGACTAGCATTATTAATTAAACTTAATTTAAAAACTGCATAATCACTAACCATTCCATGAGCAATTAAATATTCTGTTATTGCTTTATCAATATTTTTTAAAGCTGCATTTTTAAGCGATTGATACTTTATTAAATCGATATAATAATTTTCAGCATTATACGTTTTCTTTTTTAAGATTCCTTGTTCTGCCAACAGATCCCATTGCATCACAAATTCTTGCGCTTTCACTGATACCATGCCTTTATAAAGCTCATTCGCAATCAAATTAATTGATTTATCAATTAATTCTCCTTCATCACAAGAACTTATAAAATTTTCACTTACAGTTAAAACAATTTTTTTACTCATAATTCCTTGTTTTCTAAAATCATATGATGATAAGTCCTTCAATTGTAAGCAAGCTTTTTTTTCTATTTCTTTTAATCGCTCAGGAAGTATGTAATATGTTATGTCCTGGTATGTATTTTCTTGGAGTTCTTCATAATACCTATGAATATATTCTTGAAGTTCTGTATCTATAAATTCTCTCCATACTACAGTTTTAATTCCTATTTTAATTTTTTCTAAATCTGTAATATTACCAGAATTTGACTCCCATAACAAATTTAAAAGGATCTCTTTATTTAAGAAACCATGATTCTTAATTAAATCCGTTATACCTTTATCAAGATCCCCAATTGCTTCCTCTTCCAACGTTTCATATTTTTTGCAATCAATATAAAGTTCTTTATTCTCATCAAGTGTTATTTCTTTTACTTTATTCTTCTTCACTAATTCTTCTAAATAATTACTAATTATTTTTCGTTGTCCTTGTTCAGAAGCATTATAAATGGTTAGGAAAAATTTTTTCTGATATTTTTCACATGTAAAACCAGACTCATCATGTAAAATAACTAACTCTTTTTTCAAAGCTGATTTTATGCATCGGCATAAATCTTTTCTTTTACTATATTTCCATGAAAAAGGTAGTGCTATGATATACATAAGTGAACCTATAATTGCATAAGTCAAATTCCCCTGATATACCTGTACCCCAATTAACAATATTGAAAGTAATAACAATGGATTACGTATTGTTAAATATAAAATGCAAAATATTAAATAAATTGTTGCCGCAATGATAGCAAATATCCCTTTTAATAACGTAACAAATGCCATTCCAATAACACGAATAATTTTCCATAAAATAACACCCCCTACAATTAGAATTATTCCTCCGATAATAATTTCTAACATATGCCCTCTTTCCTTTCTAAAAAAAGCCAGTAAACAGTACTATAAACAACTTATTTACTGGCTTTAAAATTAATGATCGAACTTTTTATTTATCACCCATGAATGAGGTTTATTGCCTGTTTTGCGAGGACATTTCCCCGGAAGTGGTCTCCCTAAAGAAACTAATCGAGTTTCCTTTTTTCCGCAATAACTGCACATATACTGAATCCGTTTTACTGCCATAATTTCATCCCTTCCTTAACCGTGCTCTTAATTTAAAACATTCTTCTTTATTTCGCCGATAAAACATTTCTTTATCCATTATTTTATAAAAAAATGCATTATAATAGTCATCAACATTACAAAAAATCGGCCTATTAGAGTAGATCATGCAAAGATTATTAGTTTGATTTAAATAACGACAAATTCCATTAGGTAACGACAAATTTTTAGCCCAAGGAAGATTTCCAATCTGCCTACAACATGCACCGCATCGTTCACAAGGAAACATGTTTTATTCTTCTTTCTGATACTTTAGTATCGGAGGATCAATTTCAAAAACTACAGTTTTTTTTGTTCTTAATTCCAGAATTGCTTTCGATGTTAAATATTTCATATCACGCGGTTGACTTTTAGATTTTACTTGAATCCAATCATTTTTTGCATTTTTAAAATATAATTCAATCTTTAAATCAAAAGCTGCCTCATTTATATACGATATAATAAATTGACCTCCAACATATTTTGATTGATGACGTTGTTCTTCTGAAAGGATCAAAGTATCTACCTTGTCAGAACACATTTGGGCAATTTGCTCTAAATCTCTCTTTGGAAATGCTAATTTTAAAGTAGTAATTATTTTCTGAACCGCAACATCAATTTTCTCAATATTATTCGCTAATATCTTTTGATTTTCTTCATTTCCAACGTATTTTCTTAAATCATCCATTATAATCCCTTCCTTCTTAATTAATTTCAAGTGCCAGTTCTTCTTCCATTTCCATTGTTATATCGGCTTCTTGTGCTTTGATACGTTCTCGTATATGGGCTGGAACTTCATTTTCATTTACTTTTCGAGTCGTAGTTTCCTCAATCCACTCACCTTTTTCCTTATAAAATAATTTGTGCATAATCCGACATAACTTTTCACCAGATTCAAACAGCATATCTCCAAAAATAGCAGCAGCATGAGGTACAAATTGTCGAATATTTTCTTCCCATACTTTTTTTAATTTAGGAATAAAATCCTCTAACCACTTAACAATGTCTCCCCAACATGCTACAAGAATTGCGCCTCCAATTAAAACGCCTAATCCAACTAAAAGTGGTATCATAATGACTTTTTCACCCTTCCTTTGTTATTGTTGATTTGTTCCTGTACATACTCTTCAGAAACTTTTCTTTTAGTAACTATTACTTGTTTTTTTTCGTTGGCCATTTTACTTGCTAATGTATCTTCAATAACATCAACAACGTATTTCTGTTTTACAAGCAATTCATGATGACGCGCAGCTTTAAATGCTCCCATTAAAATTGCGTTAGATATATCACTACCAGAAAGGTTTTCATAGCTATTTGAAATTTCCAGTATATCAATATCATTAGGCATACTATCAGGTATATAGTGGTTCCATAATTTACACCTACATTCGTAATCAGGTAATTCAAATTTTATATGCATTGCAATCCGTCTCATAAATGCAGGATCAAAATTTTCAATAAAATTAGTAGCAAAGATAATAAAATCTTGATAATCATTTAATAACATAAGCATTACTGAACGAGTTTGATTCACGCTAACATCAGTAGCATTAGTCATATTAGTGACTCTCCGACTTAAAATTGCATCCGCCTCATCAAAAAACAATATACTATTACTTTCCTTTGCTATACGGAATACATTTCGTATATTTTTAGGTGTTTCTCCCACATATTTTGATTCTATGTCAGCGTAATTCACATTTATGATTTTTCTATGCAAATAATGAGCAATAGCATGTGCAGCCATTGTCTTTCCCGTTCCTGGCGGCCCATACAAATTAATTCCCATTCGTCTAGAATACTTATGGGTTTTTTTTAGCCCCCAAAGTTCAAATACGGTTTCCATATTGGTAGCATACTCAGCAACATCTAATAGTCTCTCTCGTGTTGAGTCTGGTAAAATAATATCATCAAACGTATACTTTGGAGCAACTGGATAAAATGCTATATCAGAAAAATATTGTTTGTTTTCTTTTATTTCATTCATTTTAGGCGTATCTTCTATCCGTCGTCCGATGCCCATTTCTATCTATCCCTCTTTCAAAACAATATTACTAAACATTCCCTTTACGGCTTAAATGATCTTGCAAAATCCGTTTTTCCTGTTCATCAAAAATAACAAACGTTGACATTTCCACATCCAGTCCATCTGCAATATCAAGCAATGTAGCTACAGACAATCCACTATTATACTTGCCACGTTCAATTTTACTTAACGTACTTTTACTGAGTGCAATCCTATCAGCTAATTCTTCTTGTGATAGCCCTCGAATAGTTCGATAATAAGCAATTTTAGCACCTATTTGACGATAAATAATCAACCGTCTATCATCCAAATTGCATCCCTTCTTCTCTTCTATAATAATAATTATTGCACACTTTTTTCTGTTTTTGAGTAGCCTAAATAGCGCATTTTACAGCCAAAATAATACCATTACTGGCACCAAGAGGAAACAACACATTTCCATCACAAAAATACTATATTAATCATTACACTACATGACTTTTTTTACAGGTTCATCATACAGAAAAACTGCCCTAGTCAATACTGACTAGGGCAGTTTGCTCTCTCTAACGTTATTTAATTTTTACACATACATGCTTGCCACAGAAAGCGATTCCGTACTTCCATACTTTCCCTATACCTCTTTTGGAAAATTCTACGTCATACTGCCTTTCTTCAATCTGTGCCAAAGCTTCCTTGGATGTCTTTTCCAGCTCCGAATCCTTGTCCGCCGCTTTAAATTCCATCAAAACGCCGGCCTTAGTTTCGTCTTTTGGGAAAATAGCTATGTCAAACCTGCCGTAGCCGCTTTCCCGATTTGATTCTACCATGTAGTCCTTCCCCAAAAACAGAGCGGACATTCCCAACATAAAGCCATGGTAAAAACTTTCCTTATTAGCTGTATCATACGTGCTGGCAAACCGCAGCAGTATTTTTTGCAGCTGATAAGCAAAATCCTCGCTCTGTCCGGTAAACAGCAAATCAAACAGGCCGTCGAACGTGTCCCGATCCATGCCCTCTGCGATAGTGTTCAGAATTTCCATTCCGTATACCCGTTTAATTTCTTCATTGGGAATACGCAGTAAGTATCGGTCATAGCTTGTCGGCACGTCTTCTGCTACGGTTAAATAGCCCGTCGTGAGCAGCATTGTATACAATGCGCTTTGATCGCTGCCAATCTGGTCATAAATAACGCCTTCATTCAAGCTGGCCGATACAGGCACGTCATGCAAAAGACCGCGCAGCGCTTTAATCCGCAGATAGTCGGCATGGGAAAGCAGCTCGCGAAGGATGGCGTTATTAGACGTATTCATCCAATACGGTTTTGGAAGGCATTGATTATCAATATAACTGACGACCGACAGGGGATTGTATATCTCGCTGCTCCCAAACCGGTATCCGTCATACCATTTTTTTAACTCCGGCAGTACGTCCGGTTTCTCGACGTCTTCCGCTAATTTAGCGACTTCTTCAGACGTAAATCCAAATACGTCGCTGTATTTATCGCGTAACACGGAACACACATCCAAATTATTCAGACCGCTGAAAATACTTTCTTTGGCAATACGGAGTACACCAGTCAGTACGGCAAAGTTTAGATTTTCATTACTCTTCAGCGTATTATTAAACCAGCCTTTAAAATATAATATAGCGGTATCATAGAATCCATATTCATACGCACATTGAATAGGCGCATCATATTCGTCAATTAATATAATAGGTTTAACACCAAAATATCGGTATAAATACGCCGACAAATTGAGCAGGCTTACTTGGTATTCCTCTTCATCTGCCGTAAGATTCATAATTCGCTGATAAAACTCTTTTTCCGAAGGTTTTAATCTATCTCCCTGCAGCACATAGTCATGTTTTTGAAATTCTTTTTGTACGAAGAGGCGAAACGATTTATACGTACTAATCCAAGTGTTATTCTGTACCCCCTTTAAGGTCATGAAAATAACAGGGTACTTATTTTGATGCTTCATGTAATCTTTTCCGGCCCAGTCAATAGCCAATCCTTGAAATAAGGTTTGACTATCCTTTTCCCGATCAATAGAGAAAAAATATTCAAGCATGCTCATCGTCAACGTTTTTCCGAAGCGACGCGGCCGAGTAATCAAAGTAACTTTACTATGTCCATCTATAAGCTGACGAATAAAATCCGTCTTATCTACAAAATAATATTTTTCTCGGACTTCTTTAAAGTCATCTGCGCCAATAGGCATTGCTTTATTCATCAGTTTCACCTCCAACTATTCTTTAATTACATTTTTAATGTAATTCTTTGTTCTATATTATATCATAAAATTTTTAATCATCTTTGAAGTTTTGAAAACTCCAATAAATTCAATTTTACTGGAACACTTGGAACGTCGGAACAACAGCAAAAATTAGCTCAATTGTTGGACCTTATTTGGACCTTATAAGGTCCAAACTTTATTTCTTACATGTATCATGTCCAAAGGATAAACAGCGTAAATAAGCCATTCTTTTATTTAATCAGTATCTAAAAAACATAAAAAAACGTCTTGAGCAGAATTCGTAATGAGAGGGTCGTAGGTTCGAATCCTATTAGTGGCTCCAAAACCATAAGGAACTCCATTGTTACCGCAGTGGGGTTCTTTTTTTATGCTATTTTCTCGTATGTCTATTCAGCAACAGGAACGAACTGTCCTGCCCAATGCTGCCCCATGATGTCGGCACATTTGTTTTTCAGTATGTCCGTTTGTGCTTCATCAGCGTAGTAATACGGCATTTTGTCGCTTTTCCATCCACCCTGCTTTTTCATGGCTTCCAAGGGTACACCTTCCAATACTAAACGTGTCGCAAAAGCACGACGGCAGGAATGAGGACTAATAGGCTTCGTAATGCCTGCTTTCTCTTTCCATCGTGTAAACGTTCGATTGAAATTCCTTGTACTCTCCATTTTGTCCTGTCGCTTTTGTGCAATGATATATGTTCGGCTGTTTCGCTGTGTATGCTCTTTGTAGTAGAACATCAAATCCACTAGAACTTGCGGAACAGCTACATTTCTATATCCTTCCAGTGTCTTCATGAACTTCTCTACAGTGTGTTTTCCCTTACTGGCGGATACTTTTTTATTGATGCTGATATACCATTGCCCTGTATCTTCATCTTGAAAAACATCATCCCATGTTAAGGCCAGCAGTTCGCCTTTTCTCATGCCGCACATCAACAGGATAGGAATAGCAATCCAATAATGATGCCCTTTACACACCTCAAAGAGCTTTCTTGCTTCTGTGTCTGTAATGGTCGGGCGCTTTTTCTTCTGCCTAATCTTCGGCAAATGCACCCCGTCACATGGATTCTTAGGGATTAGCTCCCGCACGTTTACAGCCTCATTAAGCGCAATAGACAAAACACGGACTATATCATGAATTGTACTGTCAGTAACGCCTTTAGCCTTTAGATGCTTCACAAATGCTGACACGGTATTATACGAGACATCCATGATTGTTTTACCTTCAAAGAATGGCTTTATGTGATTCCTGTACCGCCCTTCGTAGTTCTCGTATGTCTTTTGTACTATGTCTATCCCGTGTTTAGCTTCCAGCCATTCCGTCATATAGTCATTGACAAGAATATGGCTTCCTTCCCATTGCTTCGCCTGTACAGGTGCGATATTCTGGGAAATGAGTTTCGCCATTTGCATTAATTGTTCATTGTCGAGTTTCACTGCTGATGATTCATTATGTTGTGTCATCATATCGTACTGTCATCCCTTCGTATATAAAAAGGACGACACAACATAGAAAAGCAATCTCGCCTTTACTATATCATGCCGTCATCAAAATATAAAGACACACAAAAAAAGAGAGCCAACACATGCGGTATATGCTGGCTCCCTATGGCTGCGGTCGTATTCATTTGTCTCTGTGTGTCTTTTTTCTTGATAAAATAGCGATTTACAAAATTGAAATATCCTTCAAGGGTAATTACACCTAAAAGACGTAAAAGAATTTTATTTTAGATACTGTTATCTATCTACTAACAAAAAATCATGAATCTTGTACTGCTGTAGTTTTCTTTTTGCGATTCCGTGCGAGTGTTTGCCGTCTGGCTTCTCTTTGCTCTGGTGTCAATGTTCTTTTGGTCTTCTTAGTTCGGAACGACAACAAAGCCTTATCCACGACATACTCAACAGCATATAGGCCGCCCTTGTCGGTGTATTCCTTTGCTCGTGGGTACTTTTTGTCAAGATATGTAATCATGGTTGTGTCTGCCGTGTAAATTCTCATGGTGTCGCCTGCACGGTCAAATACGATTGTTGTTTCCTGTTCTTCCATTGTTCGGGGTGCTAATTTCGTAGTAGATTTGTTCATGGTGGTGTTTTCTCTCCTTTGATATATAAAATATAAAAATAGGAGACACACAAGCCCATATGCTTTTATGTGTCTCCCTATAAATAGGCTTTTCTATTCTGCTATAGCGTCAATGCTCGCCCTACTGATTCCTTCATCAAGAATAGCATGGTGTTCATTGGCTACCTGCTCCAATGGGATTTCATCTAAGCCAATAAGGTCATATATGTCCGCCACGGTTCCAGCACATTCAAATGAATCTACCAGCCCAGCACGATAGAAGTAATTAGCCACCAGCGTTATTATCTGGGCGATTACACAATCAAGGAGTTCCGTGTCGGTGTTGGCTGCTCTGCTGATTAGTGCGTCCCGTGTTCCTCTCAGTGCGCCGTACTGCTGGGATGCGGCCAGCTTATACATGTGTCTTTGAATTAGTACGGTAGCTGTATCGTGCTGCATTAGGTGGATTCGTCGCTTCAATTCGTCGTATTCTTCACGGGGTACGTAGCCAGCAGGGCAGGTAATAGCGGTAGTAGTAATGGTTTCTTGTGTCTTCATCATGGTGTTTTCTCTCCTTTGTGGGTGAATGATAATTATTTTAACACACATATTCGTGTGTTATTGGTGTAATATTAGCACACGTATTCGTGTGTAGTCAAGACATAAAAAGCCAATCATGGTATAATGCTGTCATATTCTCGTTTGATTTCTCATCATCATTTAATCATGGGGCAGGTGAATCTAAATGACCTTAAAAGAGAAGATACAAGCTATAGCGGATGAACAGCACATAACCTTGAAAGAGATAGCGGAACAAGCTGGCATGAATTACAATGGCCTGCACAATAAATTTTATCGTGGTTCTATTACAGTCAAAGACCTAGAGAAAATACTTGACGTACTCCATAAACGGCTTGCCATTGTAGACAAACAAGACCACGACACCAGCCGCTATTGACAAGACACCAGACCAGCACCACCTCTAGTCATAGGGTTCCTGCTGGTTTCCTTCCTTCTATCTCGTGGGACACGTAGCCGCCTGTATATTCGTGGGACACGTAGCCGCCTGTATATTCGTGTGACACCTGCTCAACAGGCTAGGCCGTTCACTCCTGCTTACTGGTGTCTGGGTGTCTTTCTCCGTGTTTTATTGTCTAAATGCCGTTTTGAGCGTTTAAAAGGTGTTGGGGTATATAAACATACCTAAAACACCCCATAGGCATTTTATTTTAATAACTGTATTGGCCTGCTCACAAAAAACAGTAAATCATGAACAGACCACCATACAGGATTTGCCCATATTGTCCTGTAAGGCTGTTTTTGCGGCTGTGCTGTGTAAGGTAGAGTAATCATACCAGGCACGCACCATTGAAGGAAAAGCCCTACTCAGGAGTGGGAAAAACGACAAAAAAAAGCAAAGCAAGGAATAGACCTGTGTGCAATATCTATCTGTGTAGACCTTTTGGGCGGTGTACTCGCCATATGGCACCATGTGCGGCGCAAAAAGGAAGCAGGGGACACCTATACCCAAAAATAAATTTATCTGGTGTAAGACACGATAACACAAGGAAATTGCTACATCATTCCTTTGTGTAATTAAATTATGAATAAAAAGAATGGATTATTTCTTGACACACCCATCATAAAATTATTATAATGAGCGCAGGCGGTGGGCTAAAGTGAACTTATATTACCTATAGGTCCCCATGGTTTTATATGGGTACCATATGGTGTATATAAGTTCTTTTTTGTTATCTTAAATTATTAATTATAATTATTAATTAATGTATACCTGTAATTATCTTTATAGTATCTTAATTATTAATAATTAATTATAACTAAAGTATACCTATAGGTTAATTATAATTAATAAATAATAATTACTCTTTAGTTAAACCTATAGTTAAATTATAGTATCCTGTATTCTCCTAACCTACCCCCCTTTCCCCCCTTCCTTCCCTCATATCATGTCATAAACCTTCTTTCTTCAATTAGTGCCTAAAACTGTTTTTCTTCAATTCATGTGACATACTGGTAACACCTCATTAATTTAATTTAAAAAGAAAGAGGGAACCCCTTAATAAAAAATATGTTGTTCTCCCTTCTTTTAGTGCTAGGAACTAAAATTTTATGGTGTAATCCCTTTTTCGCTTAAAATCAACACAAGGAAGAAATGGGGTGCCTTTGCGTCCCTGCTTTCTTCATATCATGGACACAACTACTTTTCTTCAATTCATGCAACTAACCCCAAAGAATAGGGGTGTCCCATGCGGTGCCAGTATGTCTCCGTATCATAAACTTGCTTGTGTGTCAAGGCTTTATATGCCCCTTACAGATGTGTAACAAATAAAATTATTATGCGTAAATAATGAATAATTAAATATATTCAATGTGTTGAATAAGCCATTTTAGCACACAATAATATTTTATTTATACAAAACGCAAAAGGGAATACTGTCATATTGGTATGCCCGTACACGCAACAAAAGAGCCAACACGCTATATGCTGGCTCTCTATTTGTGTGTCTGTAAAAGTTATTCGTGGTGTGTCTGCTCCTGCTGGTGTTCCTGCTGGTATTGTTTTACCAGCTTATAGAAGGTAGAGCGTTTCAATCCCAATAGCTCCATAGCTTTTAGAGCTGTTATGTCTTTCGCCTGCCATTGGCTATAGACCTCATCCCATTGTGCAGGATACGCCGCTCTAGGCCGTCCTAGGTGCCTGCCATGCGCCTTAGCCTGCTCTATTCCTTCCTGTTGTCTCTGCCTAATATTCCGTCGTTCCTGCTCGGCTATCATGCCGTACACCTCAATAAGAATATTAGTTATGGTGTCTAGTATCAAATCGTTATTGGTGTCTATCATCGTTGTCGGCAGGTCAAGGCAACGAATGCGCACACCTTTATTCTTGAAGTAGGCAAGCTCGTTCTTAATCGCTTCTTTATTGCGTCCTAGCCGGTCGAGGCTCTTGATATAGATTGTGTCGCCTGCCGTGCTTAGTTGCCGCAATGCCTGATAGTTCGGCCTGTTGAAGTCCTTACCGCTGGCCTTGTCGATGATGATACATTGCTCATTGTCTACGTATTGCCTAAGCTCTGCCGTCTGCCTGTCTGTGTTCTGCTCTCTGGTTGATACTCGTACATATGCGAATCTTCTACCCATAATATCACGCTCCTATTGTGTCTCTGTAAATGTTTGATTGTCTTTATAGACACCATATCATAAATGTTCGTAAAGGTCAATGCGTTTATGGATATATCCGTAAATTCATTTTTAAAGATTTACGGATACGAAAACAGGCCATTTTCGTATGTCCATAAAGGTATACCTTTACAGACATAAGGAAGACACATAGACAAGCAGGAGCAACACACTAGGAGAGAAGACCAAAGGGAATACATGTACGTCCATTCCCTGCCGCTTCCTGCTCCTGCTCTGGGTGTCTGCTTACCCTTCTTAGTGGTGAATCAGAAAAGAGAATCGAAAGAATTGCATTGCCTGCTGTGTTCTCTGCTGTATATCTCAGCCCGTCCGCACGGGGGAAAAGCGTTCGTGTCAATATAATATATATGGCCGCACGGATTTTTCATAAATTTAGGAGTCCCTTCTTATACTGGCCTATAGTAAAGGAGTCCCTTTTTCCTGTGTGCGCTTATATATAGCCACCCCTAAAGACATGTATGTACTATTGACATATCATCAGTAGGTCGTGTATTATTTTCCCGTAGGCATTACACATACACAACGGCAGGCGGTTATATCGCCCCTATCCATTTTTGAATGAATGGGGGTGATGCCCATGAACGAGACAAACGTAACACTATTACTTTTGATTCTCTTAGTGGTTCTCTTGCAAAAGAAATAACCGCCCGTAGCGTCCAAACTTTAGGCGGTTAAATCTCGTCAAGTATAGGGGCTATAACCGTTTGTCGGTGTAATGCCTCATTTTTATTTCACTTTCATTATATCCAGTATTGAAACAGGAGTCAAGCAGGAAAAGCCCTTCATGCATAAAATAGCAAGCACTTCCTGTCTGGGTGCTCTTTCAAATTTCCGTTCTAAGCGATTTTTAAGAGGTAACACGATAAAAGTGTCATGTATCGCATAAAAATTCCTTACAGCGGAAATTAGAGCATTTTTTTAATTTCGAGATATTTTCTATGCTGTGTCGTCGAACAAATATTTGAGCCAAAGCTTCGTAATGAGAGGGTCGTAGGTTCGAATCCTATTAGTGGCTCCAAATTTAAAGCGGTTTCTGGGAATCCAGGAACCGCTTCTTTATATTTATGGGGGCTTTTTATGGGGGGCTTATTTATCAGTTTTATGCATTGATATGCATTTTTATACTTTGCTATATCTCGAATAAATCAAATATGGAGCGACCCTTCATACGTTTGTTCTTACGCACCCATTTGCGGCGGCGTTTGTGCTTCAAGACCTGCGGTACCTCGAAGAGTGACAGTGGAAGTTTGTTAGCCCAAAGCATGTTGTAGAGCGTCTTGGTACAGGGAATCTGTTCCGGAGTAAATAGCTTATTTCGCCTAGCATAGCCAACGCAGGCATCCAGTGACCAGCGTTCCTGGCGGACTCGTTCCACCATCCATTGGATAAACAGCTCGCAGTCGTCATGATCGATTTTACAAGGCTTCCTGGAGCTCTTGCGATTCTCTGCATAAGCCTTCTGACCGCGCTTTGCCATATACTGAGGGGCACGACCGTGCTTGCTTTTCCGATCCGGCGTTCCACGCCGAAGTTCATAGAAAACAGTCGTATGAGCACATCC
>NZ_NQXW01000035.1:0-17688 GCF_002287425.1 Megasphaera sp. ASD88
CATAGGAAGCAAGCTTCCCATGTCCTCCCGTTCGACTTGCATGTGTTAAGCACGCCGCCAGCGTTCGTCCTGAGCCAGGATCAAACTCTCCATGATATGTGAAGAGCTGATTGCTCGTTCTTACTTACATTATTGGTATACCTGTTTTGAAATCTTATTGCTAAGACCTCGCACTCTGGCGTATTGTTTCGTATCACACTGTTCAGTTTTCAAAGGCCATGCCGTCTCGCGACGACTTGTATATCTTACCAGACTCGTCCGGGCTTGTCAAGCACTTTTTTTGAAGTTCTTTTCAAGCGAACCGGCTATCCGGCCTGCCGCGGCGCCCTGCCGCAACAGCTTGTTTAGTATATCCCCTTTTTAGTCTCTTGTCAATACCTTTTTCACAAATATGCAGAACCGGCAATCGTCTGTACCTTACCAAATTTGACTTCCAGTGCCGCAGCCACCGTATATACGTGCTTAATTTACGGTATCTCTTTATGTATATAAAACGCCCAGCGATTCTAATGCTTCCTGAATGGCGTCTATGTCTTCCTGGCAAGCCGCCGTCACCAAATGCGTATGTATGCCGCCGCTGATCCGGCTTAGGAGTTCTGCCTGCGAGTCTTTCATCTTTTTGACATATTGTTTGACGTCGCGGCGCGAGCGGAGATTCAGCGTACCTTCCAGATTGCCGTACACTTCGTGTTCAATGACGACATTATGAACGACACCGCCGTTATCCACAATAGCCTCTAATTCCGCCTGCATCAATTCCATGTCATGACAGCATACAAATACATGCTGTACCCCCGGGAGAATATCGCCAATCAGCTGATAGCCCCGCGGCGTCGATACGATGCCCAGGCCTTCTGCCCGCAATATAGCCACGTCGCCGACGATGATCTGCCGGCTGACATCACACTGCTGCGAAAGCTCCGTTCCCGTAACGGCACCTTTCGCATTTGTCAAAATCTGAACGATGCGCTTTCTTCTTTCTGCACTATCCACGCGCCGCGCCTCCTTATCTTTTCCGATGCTCCCTATTGCTTTGCGCCCTGATGAGCATACAAATAATTCTTCCCCATAAAAAACCTAAAAAAATTCCCGGAATAAAGCCGATCATTTCATTGAATATCCATGACTGGCTAAAAAAAGGAAATACATAGGCTGCAAACTGAATCCCGCCGAACAGAAGCACTGCGGCGACCAATATAACCGGCGCCAACAGCAGCGGCGGACATTGGATCATATACCCGTCTTCCAACACCTGCATTAAGGGAAAACGCCGGCGAAAATATACGGAAATCCCAGCGCCGAACAAGCCTCCTAGCAGAAACCATAGCACGGCCAATGCAAAAAATACGGCAAAATAATATATAATGCCAATCCCCCACAATAAAAACACGATATAGGGTATGACGATGACAAAGGGCATACAGTTCCTCGGTCTTTGAAAATAGCAGGCATAGGTAAAAAGGATACCAGCCATAATAATTTGAAATCCAGTTAACACATCGTATGCAGGAATCATACGCTCATCTCTCCTTGCAGTCTCCATGTTGTTTTTGCACTCTTTTCCGGGAATCAATACTTATATTATAGGGTATATCAGATAAAATTTAAATACTATTGCATCGCCAGTTCGCTCCTGAAAGGCTGCTCCGCCACTGCGACGAATCATAAAGGCAAACAAAAAAAAGACCCCGACGCAAATCGAGGTCTTGACTGCCCTTAGCAGATCCTATTATAAATTGGAGAAGTCTAATGTAGCAAACAAATCATCCAGCGTTTCGGCACGACGAATCTGCGTTACGCTGCCGTCGGCATGGAGGAGCAGTTCTGCCGAACGAAGCTTGCCGTTGTAATTAAAGCCCATGGAATGGCCGTGAGCGCCTGTATCGTGAATGACGAGGACGTCGCCGTCGTTAATTTCCGGAAGGGCCCGGTCGATAGCAAATTTATCGCAGTTTTCGCAGAGCGATCCCGATACGTCATAGATATGATCCTTCGGCGCGTTTTCCTTGCCCATGACAGTGATATGGTGATACGAACCGTACATGCCGGGACGCATGAGGTTAGCCATGCAGGCGTCGACGCCAATGTATTCCTTCCAGATATGTTTATGGTGAATCGCCGTCGTGACGAGATAACCGTAAGGACCTGTAATGGCGCGGCCGCATTCAAAAGACATGCGGATATTGCCGAGACCGGCCGGAACCATGATTTCTTCGTAATGAGCCTGAATGCCCTTGCTGAGTTCATCATAATCGATGAAGGACTGTTCCGGTTTGTAGGGCAATCCAATGCCGCCGCCGAAATCGAGAAATTCGATGTCGATGCCGACGTTCTTCTGTACGTCTACAGCCAATTCAAACATCATTTTAGCTGTGTTGATTAAGCCGTTGACGTTCAATTCATTGGAAACGACCATCGTATGGAGGCCAAAATGCTTAACGCCTTTTTCTTTCAGAATACGGAATGCCTCAAAAATCTGTTCGCGCGTCATGCCGTATTTTGCTTCTTCCGGCGTACCGATGATGGCGTTGCCTTCTTTCAGCAGCGGACCGGGATTGTAACGGGCGCAAATCCATTCCGGCAGCGGGCCGTATGTTTCCAAATACTCAATCATCGTAATATCGTCCAAGTTGATGAGAGCGCCTAATTCCATCGCTTTCTTGTATTCTTCGTACGGTGTATCATTGGAAGAAAATACGATATCGTGGCCTGTAATGCCGACCTTTTCACACAATACCAATTCAGCCATAGAGCTGCAGTCCGCGCCGACGCCTTCGGCCTGAAGAAGTCTCATGAGATAGGGATTCGGCGTAGCCTTGACTGCAAAATATTCCTTGAAATCCGGAGCCCAGGAAAAAGCCTTGATCAGCTTCCGCACGTTGTCGACAATGGCTTTTTCATCATAAATATGAAAGGGCGTAGGATATTTAGCGATAATGTCGCGAATCTGCTGTTCCGTAAACGGTACTGTTTTCTTGTTCATTACATTCAACTCCATTTTATATATACAACATAATAGTAAAATTATAAATGAAACATACTTTCAATTCATTGCTTCCTTACGGCTAATATTATATAATAGCCATAGGCAATTTGTAAAATAGATTATTCTAATTTAATCAATTCGCATTTCAAATTATAAAGCAAAGGACTACCTCATGGATACTACGACACTTCGCACCTTTATCACCTTAGCGGAAATAAAGAATTTTACCAAGACGGCGCAGCAGCTCTTCGTCGCCCAATCGACCGTAACTAACCGCATCCGCGACTTGGAAACGGAACTGGGCGTCGCCTTGTTTATCCGCAATCACAAGCAAGTCGACCTGACGCCGGCCGGCTTGAAATTTCTCGAATACGCCCAGCGTTTTATCGAATTGGAAACTGCGGCGCTGCAAGATGTGCAGGCCTCTCCTACGTATGCCAAAAAAATCAATATCGGTACGACAAATACGATTTATGAGTGTCATTTACAGAAAAAAATCCGGGCCTACTTGCATACGAACCCGGACATATCCCTCGGCGTGACGATCAGCCATACCCTCGACATGCTGCAAAAATTGCAGGACGGCATGCTGGACGCCGTATTTTCATTCAGCGCCATCTTCCGCGACGGCTATATATGCCAGCCCTACCGCACGGATACGCTGGTCCTCGTCTGTCAGGCCGACGATAAGGAATACGCTTCCGGCATCTATAAAAGCGACCTGCAAAAGATCAATTATTTATTCTGCAATTTCGCCCTGCAGGGAGTCGGCCTGTATATTCAGGACTTGTTTCCCCGGTATCACCGCTTCCCTATGGAAATCGACAACAGCACCAAGCTGCCCCAATATGTAGCCGAAGGGCTGGGGTATACGTTCCTTCCCCGCAGCCTCATTGAAGACGATTTGCTGCTGGGAAAGCTGCGGGCGATTCCGCTCCTCGACTTTGCACCGCCAAAGGTCGACAGCTACTATATTACCCGCAGCCCCGGCAACGTCCCCGATTCGCTGGAAGCCTTTCTGCTGCAGCCGTAAAACTTTCATTTCCACACAAAAATAAGAGCCCCATAGAGGCTCTTATTTTTGTGCAGTATTACATATTTATGCGTGCTCCCGCTCGTTGCGGGCCGGGCATTGCGAACTATCTTTAAACCAGCGGCACGGCTTGCAGCGCCGGCAGGGCACCGGTTCCTGTCCCGCCAATATTTTTCCGGACCACGCCGGGTCAGCTAAATGGCACCGGCCTACGGCAATGCAGTCGGCGTATCCTTTTTTCAGAATCAATTCGCATTCTTCGCCGCTCTTGATATTTCCCACCGCCAGGACCGGAATCTGCACGGCTTGCTTAACGCGCGACGCGGCGTATATCTTATTGTCGAGGGGAAAATCGTCGGGCACATCGTAATTTTTCGTCCCCGTAGAAATGCTCAGCAGATCTGCGCCGGCGCTTTCTAAAGCCTTCGCCAGGTCAATCAATCCGTCTATCGTCGGATAGCCTATGCGGGCGGACACGATAAAGTCCGATCCGCAGGCTTTTTTAATATCCTGAACTAATTCGACGAGCAGGCGGATACGATTTTCAAAGGAACCGCCGTATTCGTCATCGCGCGCGCTCGTCTCGATAACCTGGCAGAGATAGTATCCATGAGCGCCTTGTAATTCGACACCGTCAAAGCCCGCTTCACGACAGCGGACTGCCGCCCGGATAAAATCCTCTTTATAGGATAAAAATTGTTCCCTGCTGATATCGGCAATGGAATTTTCGTCCATCACTTTCAAACCGACGTTGGAAATCTGGATTAAACCGACGGCTCCGCCGGCCTTGACTATCTCAGCAAGCCGCCGCAAAGGGGGAATGAAATCGTCCTTCCACAGCCCGATAGCTTCGCGCACATCCCGCATTTCCGTCACGTTGCTTCCTTCCACGACGATCATCCCGGGATTGCCGGCCGTATAGGCTTGATACCGCTGCAGCATATACTCCGTAACGTAATTTCCCGGAACCTTTTGGATAATATCGGCCATCGGCGGTATGACAATACGATTGGGCATCGTCTTGCTTCCCACGGCCAGAGGCGCCGCTGCATGGGGAAATAAGCTATTCATAGTCTCACTCCTTCAGATGTATTTTTTTTAATCATAATATAGATGTCGCCGTTCCGTCAATTTTTTATATACATGGACATCCCGGCACGCTTATATTGACATTTGTACAGCCGCTCTGTATGATATATTTAGTTTTAATTAAAACCTTATATCTGTTATCTGGTAAAAGAAAGGAACATTCCGCATGAAAATAAAAGCGATATCGCAAGCCCTCGCCCTAAGCCTGTTTCTCTGTTCTGTCGGCGGCGCGGCGTTCGCTTCCAGTACCAGCCAACCGCTGGAAGTACGTCCAACCAAAGAAATGGTACAGCTTGTTTCCAACGTCGTCTATGCTCAGGTGCCCGATCGCGGCTACGTCAGCAAAGCCATGACGATGGACGTCCTTGTCCCCTGCGGAGAGGGGCCTTATCCGGCTATCGTATACATCAACGGCGGCGGCTTTATCAACGCCAATAAAGACGGCTACATCCAGCAGCGCCTCGAACTGGCCGAGCACGGCTACGTCGTCGCCAGCATCACCTATCGCATAGCGCCTGCATCGACCTTTCCGGCTCCGCTGGAGGACGTAAAATCAGCCATCCGGTATTTACGAGCCCATGCAGACCAGTTCCATATTGACTCGCAGCACATCGGCGTCATGGGCGGTTCAGCCGGCGGGTACTTAGCAGCCTTTGCCGGCACGACAAGCGGCACTCGGCAATTTGATTCCGGTGACAACCTGGAACAAACCAGCGACGTACAGGCCGTCGTCGATTTATACGGCGTATCGGATTTGACGGCCATCGGCGCCGACTACGGCCCAGATGTACAGGAACTGCACCGTTCTCCGGCAGCTACGGAAGCCCTGTGGATAAACGGCTCTCCCGTATTCGGCGGTAAAGACGGCGGCATAGACGCCAATCCCGAAGGCGCCGCCGCAGCCAACCCTATCTCCTATATTTCAGAAAAAACGCCGCCCTTCCTCCTGATGCACGGCGACGCCGACACAGTCGTTTCGCCCAGCCAGACGGAAATCCTTCGCGCCGCTTTGGCCCAGCACAACGTCGAAGCCCAGCGCTATGTCGTTAAAGGAGCCGGTCATGGCGGAGCACTGTGGATACAGCCGGAAATCATGAAACTCATCATTGACTTTTTCGACGCCCATTTAAAATAAAGGACGCATCAGCATATCTATACTAGAAAACGAGATGACGTATATGAAAATTTTCCTTCTTCGCAATGTTTACTTTGTCCTAGGCATTATCATCAACGCCTTGGGCATAGCCCTAATCACCAAGGCAGACCTGGGGACATCGCCCATTTCCAGTGTTCCTTACGTCCTGTGTCTGCATTTCACGCCAACCTTCGGGCAGTTTACCTTTATTATGAATATGTTTTTTATTCTCGCTCAAATACTGATCCTCAGAAAACGCTTCCGCCCGATTCAGTTCTTACAAATCGGCGTAGTCGCCTTATTCAGCGTCTGCATCGACCTTTTTATGTTCCTGTTATCCTGGGTTGAACCTACGGTCTTAATATTGAAGTTAGCAGCACTCTTAGCGGGCTGTCTAATCCTGGCATTCGGCATTTGTATTGAAGTGGCTCCTAATGTGCTCATGGTTCCCGGAGAAGGCTTGGTACAAGCGATTGCCGGGACATTCCGCTGGCGCTTTGGCACCGTAAAAATTGCCTTCGATACCACATTATTTCTGATTGCCTGCTCCATGTCCTTTGCTTTTTCCGGTATAGGCAATTTCGTCGGTCTTGGCGTCGGTACGATCATTTCTATGCTGCTCGTCGGCCGTTTCGTCAATTTAGTGAATATTCGCTTTGCCTTTATTCATCGCATTTCCGCCTTAGCCGTATTGGCGGCCTGGAACAAACGGCACCATGCGTCTAACGTGTCCTGCCGCCCCACATCGCATTAATATGCAAAATATTTTCCCACACACAACAGGGCGTCGAATGAAACGATCATCATTCGGCGCCCTGGTTTTATATACTCTATTGACAACGGTATATTCTGCCATAGTCTCCGCCCATCCCGTCATCAACATGAGTATAAAGCCCGCATTGACGACGCGCACGAATAGCTGCAGCAGTTGTCACATATGCAAAAAAACCGGAAACTCACGTCTCCGGTTTTAAGTGGCATATGTAATTACTGCGCTTTGGCAACGTCTACCAATTTAGCGAAGGCAGCTGCATCGTTGACAGCCAAGTCAGCCAGCATCTTACGGTCAACGATAACGCCGGCTTTCGTAAGGCCGCAGATGAAACGGCTGTAGCTCATGCCCTGAGCGCGGGCTGCTGCGTTGATACGGGCAATCCACAATTTACGGAATTCGCGTTTCTTGGCGCGGCGGTCACGGCGAGCGTAAAACAGAGCTTTCATTACGCTTTCATTAGCTTTTTTGAACAGACGGCTGCGGGTACCGCGGTAGCCTTTAGCCATTTTTAAGATTTTTTTATGACGAGCGTGTGCTGTAACGCCAACTTTAATTCTAGCCATTCTTAAGTTCCTCCAAATCTATACTAAATATATAAGCTTCTATTAGATGTACGGGCACATTTTGCGAACTGCTTCGTTCATCGTCTTGGAAACGAGCGTAGCTTTTCTCAGGTTACGTTTACGTTTCGGAGATTTGGATTCCAAAATGTGGCTCTTATACGGTTTCATGCGTTTGAATTTACCAGTACCAGTAGTTGTAAAACGTTTTGCCGCTGCACGGCGTGTTTTTAATTTCGGCATAATATATAAATCCTCCTCTTACTTCCCTTTAACGGCAGCGATGACCATCGTCATGTTTCTGCCTTCAATTTTAGGTTCTTTTTCTACGCGGGCGGTTTCTTTGAGCTCATCAGCAAAACGCATCAGCAGGTCTCGGCCCAACTCCGGATGGCTCATTTCCCGACCACGGAACATGATGGTAACCTTTACTTTGCTTCCTTCGCTCAAGAAACGCTGCGCAGCCTTCATCTTGACGTAAAAATCATGATCTTCAATGTTAGGACGTAATTTTACTTCCTTCATGATTAATACTTTCTGCTTCTTCTTGGCTTCTTTTTCCCGTTTTTGCTGTTCATACCGATATTTGCCGTAGTTCATGATGCGGCATACGGGCGGTTTGCCATTCGGTGCAACTTCTACTAAATCCATATGGCGTTCTTCCGCAATCTGGCGGGCAGAACGGAGAGACATTACACCAAGCTGTTCGTTAGTATCGCTGACCACGCGGACTTCACGGGCTCGAATCTGATCGTTGATACGCAATTCCTTACTAATTGCCTTTCACCTCCATAAAAAAAGAACGGACAGCATAACACTATCCGCTCGACTGATTCCTCATAAACCTTAGTAACACGAAAGCCATGTAAGGTGAGAAGCGGATAGCTTCTGCTTTATTTTCAACAAATGTAAGTATAGCAGGTTTATCTGCTGTTGTCAAGAAAAATCAGGTACAAAAAAAGAACCTGCCGAAACAGATTCTTTCTTCATTATGGCGGAGAGCGTGGGATTTGAACCCACGATAGAGCTTTAGCCCTATACATGATTTCCAATCATGCTCCTTCAGCCGCTCGGACAGCTCTCCATGGCTTACACATTGTTTTCCATTATTCAATTTCTGATGCTCTCGGGATCAGCATCCAATGTGTAAAATATGGTCGGGGCGACAGGATTTGAACCTGCGACCTCTTAGTCCCGAACCAAGCGCGCTACCAAACTGCGCTACGCCCCGTCACCTGACTTGTATATAATACCACATCCAGGAGAAATGTCAAGGAAAAAAATAAAAAATGTGCCGGAGAGAGCAAACTTTTTTTACAGTTTGTCTCCCGGCATAGTACGTCCGCAGATACGGCCTTTGCCGTCGCCTTATGCGGCAGCTGCGTCCTGCCGATTATGGACGTGTTTCCAAATAAATCCTCCGGCTAAGGTGACAACCAGCAGCGTCGCCTTGACTTCCGACGGATACGCCGCAATAAACGAGACATATTCGGCCAGATAATGGTCCGTCGCCAGCATGCCGCCGGCAGCCCAGCCCAAAATCGCGCCGCCGATGTACATCAATATGGGGAACTTGTTCATGACCTTGACGACGATGGTGCTGCCAAAGATGATAATTGGCACGGATATGAGCATCCCGAAGATGAGCAGTCCCCAGTGGTTGCCCGTAACGCCAACAATCCCCAACACGTTGTCCAAGCTCATGAGCGCATCGGCCAGAATAATCGTCCGGACCGCCGCCCACAGAGAATCCTTCGCTTCGACTTTCACATCTTCCTCTTCATTGCGGGCTCCGATGAGCTTGATGCCGATGCCGATGAGCAGTATGCCGCCGACAGTCTTCAAGAAGGGAATATGGAAGAGCCAGGAAACAATAAAGGCCAAGGTAAACCGCAGGACAATGGCCCCAATCGTGCCGTATATAATAGCCCTCTTCTGCAAATGGGGCGGCAAGTTTTTCGCAGCCATGCCGATGACGATGGAATTATCGCCGCCAAGGGCCAAGTCGATCAAGATAACCTGGGCCACAATGCTGAAATCAAATAATAACGTCGCTTCTAACGCGTCCACAATGCATCCTCCTCATGATACAACATAACAGCTCCATTATAGTCGAAAAGGATGGGCAATACAAGTAAAATCGCAGAAAAGAAGCGCCCTCAAAAGAGCGCCTCTCTCATGACAGCCAATCTGATTATTCTTTAACGATAACCGATACGCCGTCGGGAATAACTGTAATTTTCGGTTCTGATACGCCTTTAGCAGTGACAATAGCCTTAGCCATAGCCAGCGCTTCATCAATGCTGGCGGCATATTTCATATGCATAGCTTCTACCATGTCTTTCGGCGCTTCCGTTACCATGATAATGGTATATTTCAGCAGCATGCGCAGAAGAATCTGCGATTCCCACTGGTCAAAGACCGTTTCGTTCCGGCCGCGGGCCAGGATGTCATCCATCGCTTTCTGTATGTCCGCCGCATCCTTCAGCGTGTTGTAAAAATCTTCGCCGCCATGGCCGTCGGAGCAAGCCGATACGTCAATGATAACACCGCCTTCTTTGCATGTCGCTTCCGCAGCAGTCATGCCCTTGACAGACTGGTAAATATTCTGATCCAGCGGATATCCGCCGTTTGTCGTAACGACAATATCTGCCGGCACAGGTTTCACGCCAGCAAGCTTCATTTCAAAGTCAACGCCGGCGTAATGAGCCTTTTCACTGTCTCCGGCAAAGGCTGCAATGACCTTCTTATCAGCGTCGATTACGACGTTGCAGATAAAGGCTAATTTAGCGGCTTTGGCAGCGTACAGCATGTCCTGATGAATCGGGTTGCCTTCCAATACGCCCGTGCGGGCATAGGGGCTGTTGATAAATTCCGAGCAATGGTTTGCCAGTACCGTAATCTTGCTGGCAATGCCCGGAAGGACGGATTTGCGGCCGCCTGACATACCGGCAAAGAAATGAGGTTCAATAAATCCTTCAGCAATAAGCAAATCCGTATGAGCCGCCGCTTTATTGATGAGGCATTCGCCGCCAGACGGCAAGGTGCCGATACTGACCATATCTTCATCCTTACGGCTGTCATGGATGACGAATGTTTCATGATCGGCAATTTCCTTGCCGTATTTCGCTACCAGCTCTTCATGCGTCGTAGGACGATGCATCCCCGTAGCAATCAGTATCGTAATGGCGATATCCGGATTCCCCTTCCGCAATTCAGCCAGCAGCTGCGGCATGATAACATGGCTCGGGACGGGTCGCGTATGGTCGCTGGATATGATCGTGCACGTCTTTTTGCCTTTGGCCAGCTCGCTTAATTTCGGGCTGCCAATTGGATTTGCCAACGCGTCGGCTACCAATTCCGCTTCCGATTTCGGCGCTTTATATTCATGGGCATGAGACAGCAGTACACCTGCGACTTGTTCATCTGGCAGAGAAAAGGTAATCTTTTCCTTACCAAAAGGAATTGAAAAGTTTTTCATGATGCAATTCACCCTTTCTGTATTCCAACAACCATGTATAATTGTCGAAATTCATCACTTATTGTTTTAGCAATAATATACATTCTCATTATAATGGCTCAATACGTCCATTTTGAAAATAGTCCGTATACTACAAAAGGTAAAACCGAAACCGGTTTTACCTTTTGTATATATCTCAGTTATGAACTTTTAGATTATTCTTCTACAGGAACTTCGTCGTTGATGCTGACAACTTTGCCCGGGTTCATGATATTCTTCGGGTCAAGAGCTTTCTTAACAGCTTTCATCAGCTTCATTTCGATCGGGTTCGTGTATTTAGACATCAATGCAGCGCGTTTGTAGCCAATGCCGTGTTCGCCGGAGAGACGGCCGCCCAGGTTGTATACGAGTTCGTAAATTTCGCTCTGGATCTGCGGAAGCATTTCTTCCCATTCTTCCTGCGTACGGTCATCTTTCAGGATGTCGATATGAACGTTGCCGTCGCCGCAGTGGCCAGCGCAGTGCATAGCTACGTTGTATTTGTCAGCCAAGCGGGAGATCTGCTGTACAGCCTGCGGAATATCGGTCATCGGAACAACGATATCTTCCATGGAGAATACTAAGCTGCGAGCGCGGTCAGCTTCGAGGTATGCTTTACGGGATTTCCAGATAACAGCCGGGTTAGCAACCAATACGTCGAGGGCATTGTTTTCACGAGCCAATTCGTCGATCTTTTCGCACTGTTCGTCGAGGATATCTTCGCTGTCGCCGGCAATCTGAACGATGATGTAGTTGCCGATATCGGAATGCTGCAGTTTTTCGTTCAAGAAGATTTCAACCTGCTTGATGGAAGCGTTGTCCATGAATTCTACGCAGACCGGAGTAATACCAGCATTCATGATCTTCGGCGTCAATGCGATAGCGTCGTCGAGATTGTCGAATACTGCCAAGAGGTCCATCTGGTATTTCGGCAAAGCAACCAATTTCAGGTAAATCTTTGTGATAATGCCGAGGGTACCTTCAGAACCAATGTACAAGTGCATGAGCATGTAGCCCGTTGCGTTTTTACGGAATTTGCCGCCCAATGTAACGACTTCGCCGCTCGGAGTAACGACTTCGATACCCATAACCTGATCGCGGGTTACGCCATATTTAACAGCACGGTTGCCGCCGGCGTTCGTTGCAACGTTGCCGCCGATGAAGCAGGAGTCCCCGCTGCAGGGGTCGCCGCCGTAGAAGAGGCCTTCTTCTTTAACAGCGTTCTGGAGAACAGTCGTCGTAACGCCCGCTTCTGTAACGCAAACCATGTTCTGTTTGTCGATTTCGAGGATTTTGTTCATGCGTTCGATGGAAATGATAACGCCGCCGAACGTAGCAACAGCACCAGCTGCCAAGCCTGTGCCGGCTGCACGCGGTACCATTACGATATCGTTGTCATAGCACAGTTTAACGACTTTGGAAACTTCTTCCGTCGTAGCCGGCAATACAACGACCTGAGGCATCTTCATATAATGGGGGTCGGTTACTTCGTCATGAGAATACGGTTCGAGCTTGTCAGCATCCGTATACACGAATTTTTCGCCAACGATTTTTTTGAACTCTTCAATAAGTTCCGGTGTAACTTTACCTTTTGCCATAATACATAACCTCCAACATAAAATAATGATGACTGACATCTATCACTTTAACCGTTTCCGGTATAAAGAGCGCGTGATTGCTGCCTGTCAAAATTCCGCCGTAACGGAATCTTATACAACGTAACCAGCGTTTTCGAGGAAAAATAACTTTAATAGTATATCTCAGTTCTTTCCCTCTTTCGTGTCTTATTATACCGCATTCATTACAAAGTGTAAATTACATTTAGACATTTCACACATATATCTTTCGAATTATGAATCGGTCAGTTATTACATTATATCATGCTAACGTTTTATTTTTAAAATCTACATCATTACTCATAATATTTTAAGGTATGTGATTTTTTTCTCAAATAATACATGACTTTATGTAATTTTCATTATTCATTTTTCATTAAATAGCATACACTTTTTATGCTGTGAGTCCCTGTCAAAAAAACAGCACGCCATCGGCAATATGGCATGTTGTTTTATCGTTAAAAGTATATATAGTCTACATCGTTTTATTCTTTTCCGCTGACGCAATGACCGCTTCTGCAACGGCCGCCCGGAAGCCCCTCTGTTCCAGAGCTAATACTGCCTCTATCGTCGTACCGCCGGGCGAGCATACGTCGTCTTTCAATTTTCCCGGATGCATGCCGCTTTCCAGCACCATCTTGGCTGCACCTAATACGGTCTGAGCGGCAAAGGTATAGGCCGTATGGCGAGGCATTCCTTCCAGCACGGCGCCGTCTGCCAAGGCTTCGATAAACATATATACGTAAGCCGGAGCGCTGCCGCTGACGCCGCATACGGCGTCAATCAAGCGTTCTTCCATGATTTCAGCCTTTCCGAAGCTGCGGAATATATCGAGCACGGCCTGTACGTCATCTTCCGCCGCATAGGCGTTCGGCGATACGGAGGCCATGCCTTCGCCGACCATCGACGGCGTATTGGGCATTACGCGGACGATCTTAGCCCGTTCCGGCAGGCATCCCGCTAAACGGTCCAGCGTCAGGCCGGCGGCAATCGAAATAATCACCGTATCGTCTTTCACGTAGTCCCGTACTTCTTCCAACGACGACGGCAGGATGTGCGGCTTGACTGCCATAATAAGCCCTTGCGAACGTTCGGCTAACTCCGCCGCGGAATAAACGACGGAGGCGCCCGTTTCATCGGCTAAGGCCTGCGCTTTTGCGCTGTGAATATTGTATAACAGGATATTCCCCGGTTCTACCAATCCGGATGCAGCTAATCCTTTTACAATGGCCCGGCCCATATTGCCGGTACCGCAAATTCCGATAGTCTTAAACATGATTTCTACCTTCTTTCTGTTTTATGGCGTCTGTTGTTGCAGCTTACCTCTATTGTATATAAAACTTCCGCCGTCATAAAGAAAAATATCGGCATTTCTGACAGAAATTTCAATGCCTTACCCATTATTTTACGGGCCGTTCACGCCAATATGAAGAAGCCAGTTCTGTAACCGTTTCCGAAAAGGCCGAACCATCCGTCGCCGTATAATGAGCTGTCGCCTTTAATACGTGGCGGAAGCCGAGGTACAGCAGGGGGACGTTGATGTATACCAGCACGATATTGGCCAAGTCGGAAAAGGCCCATAAGTTGCTCAAGTCATATCCTGCCAGCTGCACCGTAATGCCGAAGGCCGAAACGACGATCCCTAAGGACCGGACAAAGTTGGCGGCAAAACGGCTGCGGCTGATGCGGTTGACGGCAATTTCAGAAAAGGTGATCATGCCAATCATCGTCGTATACGCAAATAAGCCGAAGCACAACGCCAACAAAAACAAGATGACCGATGTAATGCCCGACGGCGTCAATACATGAACGGACAACAAGAATTTAGGCAGCTGCCCCGCCGCGGCCCAGGCTTCCGGAGCCGCAGTCCAGGCATGGGCCATAATGACGACAAAACCTGTCATCGTGCAAATCACATGCGTATCTAATAGCACTCCCAAGGCGGCAATCATCCCCTGCTCACAGGGATGCTTGGCGTCGGCTGCAGCCGCCGACATCGTAATCGTCCCCTGGCCGGCTTCGTTGGACATCAATCCCCTTTTTATCCCCTGTACCAATACGGTACCAAACAAGCCGCCAAATACGGCATCCGGCTGAAAGGCTCCGCCTAGGACAGCGCTGAAGAAATAGGGCACGCTGTTTACATTGGCAAAAACCAAGGCCAATACGGTCACGACATACACGACCGCCATAATGGGAACCAGCTTATTATTCGCGCTGGATACCCGTTTGATTCCCCCAAAAGCCATAACAGCCGCTACGAGCAGGACGATACACGCCGCCGCCACGTAAAAGGCCGACATCGCCGCAATGGGATGGCCTGCCGCCAGCTCGCCCATAGCACCGATCGAAGACACGACGTTAAAGGACTGCGCCGGCAGACAAAACATGGCGTAGAAAATATAAACGCCTGATAATATCGTACCGATCCACGCCTTATTTCCCAACAGCCGCCGGCCGTAGAAGGGCATGCCGCCGACAAACTCCTCTCCCTTTCGTTCCTTGCAGAGCTGAGCCAGCGTCGCTTCCGTATAGGCCATAGCCATTCCAAAGAACGCAGAAACCCACATCCAAAACAACGCACCTGGACCGCCGACGGAAATGGCCCCTGTCACGCCGAGAATATTTCCCGGCCCGACGCGCATAGCCGAGCTCAGGAAAAACGCAGCCAGCGGCGATATGCCCGTCGAAGCGGCGCGGCGGTGAATCAAGAGATTCATCCCTCTTTTAAACTGCCGGACTTGGATAAAGCCCAATCGGATGGAAAAATAAATCCCCGTGCCAACCAAGACAATAACAGCCAGCGAAAAACTGCCGAATACGGGAATGGCTTTATACCACTCCCAATTTGTCGGAACTTCCCATAAAAAATCAGATATAGCCGCTACGATAGAAAGAACCGAATTTAGTTGTTCAAAAAACTCCTTCATGCCCATCCCCCTCATAGAAAAAGCCGGTATAGTAACATCCTATACCGGCCTGCATAGACGTGATTATTGTTTTGCGCCCGTTGCTTCTACAGCAGATTTAATTTTAGCTGCCAGCCCCGTGATTTTGGCTTTAGATACGGAGCAAACGGCGAGGCGAACGCCCTTGCCAAGGGGAACTAAGAAGATATTTTCCTTTTCCAGCAAATCGCAGACAGCCTGAGAACCTTCCATAGGAATGGTGATGAAGAAGCCAGACAAGTACGGCAGGTATTTCAGACCGCATTCCTGCGCTTCTTTCATGAAGATATCGGCCCGTTCTTTAATAAGGGCGAAGTATTTAGCCCGTTCGGCGTCTAATTCGGCGACTTTAGCCGGATCTTTGCAAATATTAGCCATGGCTTTCATCGCGGCGCTGTTGGAATTAGACCAGGTTGCGCGGCTTGTATACTGATTAATAGCTACAAATTCGTTAGCAATATCTTCGTTAGCCGTCACGCAGATCATAGCGCCCATGCGCTGACCATACATGGTAAAGCCTTTGCTGCATGTATAAGCAACTACGACGAGAATATTATCCGGCAAGTTTCCAAATTTCTTGAAGAACTTGCGGCATTCTTTCTTTTCTCCGCTGTAGTCTAAATATGCAACGTCAGGAACGAGAATAATATTTTTATCCTTACCGGCAACGACGTCTTTCAAGAAAGCCAATACCGTATCCCAATCATCCGAGGACAAGGCAAAGCCCGTCGGGTTGTTCGCCGGCGAATTCATGATGATAACCGTATTGTACTGCTTTGCCACCATGTCTTCTACATGTTCCTTAAAGCTGGCGAAATTGAATTTTCCGTCTGAGCCGATCAATTCAAATTCCCGCAGATGGCGGCCGTTGTCATTGCACATGGAGCCATAGGCACCCCAATGCCAGTCGCTGGTCAGGATGTCGTCGCCCCATTCGGAATAGTTATGAATGACGTGATGGAGGACGCCGGAACCGCCGGAGGTTGCGCAAGCGCGGATGTAGCCTTCCGGACGGGATTCGCCAAAGCATTGGTCAATAACTGCATCCAAATAATCAGGATACCCCTGAATCGGCGCATACGCCACGATTTCTTTCGGCGTCAAGGCCTTGAACGCTTCTTCTACCACGTGAAGCATGACCAAATTGCCGTCTTCGTCCAAAATAGAGCCGACTGTGCCATTAATAACCTTGTCTGCCCCTAAGGTTTCAGCTAAGGCAACAGCCCGATTGTTAGCTCCAAAAATTTTATCTTCTGCACTCTTGCCTTTGGCCTGAGGTGCAGCGACGCTTTTTACCATAACAATCAACTCCTCTTTTTTATTACATACACATTTATACCACAAGAAAAGCAATCTGACAATAAAAGCTTAATCATCAGATATATGTATTCAAAATACAAGAAAAAACATGGATAAGATGGCGTGGGAAATAAAAGAATATTGTTTTATACAGATACATGATATGATTAAATCACATGTTTTGATGATACGCACTATGGAGATTTGTAAAGGATAGAAAGATAGCTATATAATCGAAGGTATACAAAAAGAACGCATATATGTCGTATACGTCTACTGGTAACGGTCGCCGCGCCTATCAGTCGGATCTGCACACATGAATACTTCTTCATGACATGTGCTGCTTACGCACGGACCCGACATAAGCGACTTACACTCGTTTACGTGTCGTGTCTATCTGTTTAGGGTATCTCCATCAGGGCTTCGAATCGGTAGCCTTTGCAACGTGGGCCTATCGCTCTTCTATCTCATGTGTCCCGATTTGAAGTAAGCGACTCACGCGCGTCGCTTCGCTCCTTCAAACGGTGTTTCCTGCTTATGTTTATCCCAGGAACCTGGAAGGATAGGAAGCCGCCATATACAAAAAAAGAACGCATACATGATGTATACGTCTCCTGCTGACGGTCGTCTCACCTATCAGTCGGGTCTGCACACATGAATACTTCTTCATGACATGTGCTGCTTACGCACGGACCCGACATAAGCGATTCGCACAGTTTTGCGCGTCGCTGCCGCTCCTTCAAAACTG
>NZ_NQXW01000036.1:0-13226 GCF_002287425.1 Megasphaera sp. ASD88
GCCACAATGGCCTGCTGAGGGATTTCATCCCAAAGGGCATGTCCATGGAGCGGTTCTCTGATGAGGATATCCTGAACATGGCAGATACGCTGAACCAGCGCCCACGGCGTGTTTTGGGCTACCATACGCCGTCAGAGCTATTTGATGCATTCCTCGATGAAGTTTATGCTAGTGAGTGTGTTTCCTGATTATGGTTGTTCAAATTCAACTTGCAATTTACCAAATTCTTCAAAAGCCGTTTCTTTTCATTATAAACGAAAAGCCCCGCCTGTACAAATGCAGGCGGGGCCTTCCGCATAGGCTTCGGCTTATTTTACCGTAATTAATTCGTAGTCTCTTACGCCAAGGCCGATTTTTTCAGCATGGCGCAGCGTAGCTTCCCAGTTGATATCCGGATGAACGTCGAGGAAATGGTCGTGGTGGCATTCCCAATCGGGTTTCGCCAGATTATCGGACAGCTGGCTGTTCGGTAGCGGCGTGGCCTTTAAGCAGGCGTCGACACAGGCCTGGTCGAGGGCAACCGGGTCGAAGGAAGCGAACATGCCGATATTCGGCAATACGGGCGCATCGTTTTCGCCATGGCAGTCGCAGTTCGGCGAAATGTCCATGACCAGGTTGATATGGAAGCACGGGCGGTCCTGGCAGACGGCCTGAGCATATTCAGCCATCTTGTAATCCAGTTTTTCGCTGGCGTCCCATTGCACCGTGTGAATGGCGTCGAAGGCGCAGGCGCCGATGCAGCGGCCGCAGCCCTTGCACAAATCTTCGTGAATATGGGCGATGTTGTCTTCGTATGTAATCGCGTCGGAACCGCATTCGGATGCGCAGCGGCGGCAGCCTTTGCACTTCTTGGCCTTGACAGCCGGCTTGCCCGACGAATGCTGTTCCATCTTACCAGCGCGGCTGCCGCAGCCCATGCCGATGTTTTTAACGGCGCCGCCGAAGCCGGTCATTTCATGGCCTTTAAAGTGAGCCAGGCTGATAAATACGTCGGCGTCCATAATAGCCCGGCCAATCTTGGCGTTCTGTACGTATTCGCCGTTTTTAACGGGAATTTCCACTTCGTCCGTGCCGCGCAGGCCGTCGCCGATGATGATCTGACAGCCCGTCGTAATTGTATTGTAGCCGTTCAGGTTGGCGCAGTCCAAATGTTCCAGGGCGTGCTTGCGGCTGCCGGGATACAATGTATTGCAGTCCGTCAGGAAGGGCTTGCCGCCTAATTCTTTAACCAAGTCGGCGACGGCTTTGACGTACTGCGGGCGAATCGATGCCAGACAGCCTAATTCGCCGAAATGCATTTTGATGGCGACGAATTTTCCTTCGAAGTCGATCGTTTCGATGCCGGCTTTCTTGCACAGCTTCTGCAGCTTCATCAGATTATTTGTACCTACTTTACAGCGAAAATCCGTAAAATATACTTTTGCTTTTTCCATAACCTACCTCCCGATAAACTCATTCTCATAAACATCTTCATTGTATCACATGAAGTACGCTCTAAGTCAAGAAAAAGAAGGCTGTAAAATAAGCGTCCCCAGAGGGGACGCTCTTGATATATCTTAGTGGTGGAACAACCGCAAGCCGGTCATCGCCATGGCAATATTGTATTTGTCGCACGTTTCGATGACGTTGTCGTCGCGGATGGAGCCGCCGGCCTGAGCGATGTAATCGACGCCGCTACGGTGGGCCCGTTCTACGTTGTCGCCAAAGGGGAAGAAGGCGTCGCTGCCCAGCGCTACGCCGTGAAGCTGACCGATCCAGGCCTTCTTTTCTTCTCTCGTAAGAGGTTCCGGCTGCTGGGTAAACAGATTCTGCCATACGCCGTCAGCCAGCACGTCTTCGTAGTCGTCGGAAATATATACGTCGATGGCGTTGTCCCGGTCCGGACGGCGCACGTCGTCGCGGAACGGCAGGGCCAATACCTTCGGATTCTGGCGAAGCCACCAGATATCGGCCTTGTTGCCGGCCAGGCGCGTGCAGTGAACGCGGGACTGCTGGCCTGCGCCGACGCCGATGGTCATGCCGTCCTTGACGTAACAGACCGAGTTGGACTGCGTATATTTCAGGGTAATCAGCGCTATGAGCAAGTCGCGCTGCGCCGCTTCGGGGATGTCCTTATTTTTCGTCGGGCGGTTCTGGAACAAGTCGGCCGTAATCTTGGCATTGTTGCGTTCCTGTTCAAAGGTAATGCCGTATACGTCCTTCGATTCGACAGGCTGAGGAACGTAATCGGCATTGATTTTCAGCACGCAGTAGTTGCCCTTTTTCTTCGTCTTGAGAATAGCCAGGGCTTCGTCCGTATATCCCGGAGCTACAACGCCGTCGGATACTTCCCGTTTCAGCAGCGTCGCCGTTTCGGCGTCGCAAATATCCGACAAGGCGACGAAGTCGCCGTAGGAGCTCATGCGGTCTGCACCGCGGGCACAGGCATAGGCCGAAGCGAGGGGAGATAATTTCAAGTCGTCTACATAATAGATTTTTTTCAGCGTATCGCTCATGTCGGTCGCGACGGCAGCGCCGGCCGGGCTGACGTGCTTAAAGGACGCCGCGGCGGGAAGGCCCGTCGCCTCCTTCAATTCCTTGACCAGCTGATAGCTGTTGAAGGCGTCGAGCAGATTGATGTAGCCCGGACGGCCGTTCATGACTTCAAAGGGCAGGTCGCTGCCGTCTTTCATGTATACTCTTGCCGATGATTGATTCGGATTGCAGCCGTATTTCAATTGCAATTCTTTCATTAGTATTACCTCCTGAAAATAAGAAATTTCCTGGCAAAAATAAAAATACCGACACTTCTGGAACCTTCGCCCAGACGGTCGGCTGTAATGAACCATGCTCCCCGTGGTAGCTCCACTTCCGTCAGTCACATGCTTCTGTTTCATTATACAAGGCGCAGCCGCCCTGTGTCAATGGGAAACAGACAAGGGCAGCGCCTTTTAGCGATACGCTCGCTCGGCTTATAATTTCGTCTTATAATAGGACTGGCTGGTATACAATGCCGCCACGGGATTATGGCCCGTCACGCGGTCCTTGACGACCAACGTCGTCGTCAGGGCCTCGGAATATTTGTAAAATAAGCTGTCGTGGCCGACGCACAAGCCCATGACGATATTCATATCCGTATGCTTGGCATTGAGCATCTTGGCCTGGAGGATGGGATTGCAGGCGTTGACGCCGACAGCATTGCATTTTTCGTCAATTCCCAGCTCTACCTTGGGAACAGCGCCGGCCTTGCAGGCCATACCGAAAACTTCGAAGCCGTGCTTGCGCAGAATCCCCGCCAGCATCCGCGTTTCCTGTATCAGGCCGACACAAGTCGCAATGCCGATTTTATGGAAATTCATGCGTTTGGCAAATTCAATAGTCTCCTGGACGCGGCACCACTTTAAATAGCCGTCGCATTCGACGCCAGCCGCCGTCTGCATGACCTGCTGATTGTCGTCCTGCTCATACAGTGCTAAGGCTTCTCGTTTCACGTCTTCATCCATGTGCGTCGTCACGCAGAAATCGGGATATTCCTTGTTCATGACGTTGCAGTTCACTACGCCGCAGTCGGCGCAGGAAAGAGTTCGTTCTGCCATTGTCTTCACAACCTTTCCGTTTACTATAATGATTTCATAATCAAATATAACAACATTCCGTTGAGGCACACCCAGGGAATCCAGGAGATAATCCCCATAAAATGCATGAAGCCCCTTCCCTTGCCGCCTTTATAAGCCAAGCCGGCCGCAAGGATGCCGACAAACAGGCTGACCAGATAATAGACGGCGCTCCACTCCACAGTATAAAAGAGAAAGGCCAGAAACGCCGGCGTGCCGACACTGCGCGCTATAGAACTGATGCGCAGCATAATCGGGTTTTGCAGCGCATAGGCCGGGTCCGCGCTGAGTTTGCAGTATTTATAATTCCAAAAATATAACAAGCCCGTTACCAATCCGCAAAGTATAAGCTGTATCATCGAACGACTCCTTTATATAATCCATCAGTCTGCGCTTCAGCGGCTGAGCGCGATCCGCTCCATATCTTCGGGGACGTACACGGCGCCGCCGTAATAGGCCTTCGCTTCTTCCGTATACAGCCCCTTCCGGCTGCTGCCGGTCTTTTCTTCCGTGTGGTACAGCACCAAACGCGCCGCGCCGAGAGAAGCCGCCGTTTCCGCCGCGTCCTTTACCGTGCTGTGGTTCTTCTCATAGGGCCGGAACAGATCTCTATGCTCGTATAAGCAAAAGGCCTCGGCCAGCAGCCAATCCGTTCCCTCGGCGTACTGCCGGCAGCGCTCGTTATACGGCTCGTCGCCCAGACAGGTCAGCCTCATGCCGTCGGGGAAGGTCAATAGATATCCGAATTGCTTGGCCTTGGTCGAGCAGATATCAAAGGCCGTAAGGGACAGGCCGAGAAACTCCACCGTGTCGCCGTCTTTCAATTCGTGAATGCAGATATTCTTGCCAATACAGGCAAAATCCTTCTTTTTAAACATCATTTCCGCCATAGACAGCAGCATTTGCTTCACCACGTCGTGACAATAAATGTGGAACTTCCCGTCGTATGCGCCGGAGCCCATCAGCGAAGCGATCTTGCGCATGACCCAGAGGACGCCCATGATATGGTCCGTATGGCCGTGGGTTACAAACATATAATGCAAATCCGTATAGGCGACGCCGCCGTCTTCCAAGCGCCGGAAAATGCCGTTTCCGCCGCCGGCATCGGTTAAAAACCATTGTCCCTCAGCCGTACGGACGGCAAAGCACGTGTTATACCGGCGCACAGCCATCGCATTTCCCGTTCCCAACATCAATAATTCTGTACCTGACACGCTATCTCCCCTTCTATCGCAGTACGACGCCGCGCACTGTAATTTTCAAAATCTCAAAGGACATGCCCGTCGTATATTCTATATCCTGCTGCAGTCCCTTTTTGATAGTGCTCATGAGTTTTTTCAGATTTTCGCCGTAATATACCGTTACGACTAAAAATACGGCCAGCCCGTTCCCTTCCGACTCGCGGTTTTTATCGATCCGCAGGCGGTTGACCTTTGCCAGTCCGCCTATCTGCCGCAGGCGATGGATAATCAGATGCTCCAGCATTTCGTTGGAAAAGGTCAATTTCCCGTAATAGCTGAAAACGGGACGCACGACAGAATGCTCGAAATCCGGAGCCTTTTGATTCCGCCGGGTCAGCAGGGAATGGATGGGCGCCAGCAAATACCCGCGGAAGCGCGGCTTGAGCTCCATCGTCGGCACGGGAATGATGTGCTTTCCCTCGTTGATACGGATCGTTCGGGCCTTTTCAATTTCGACGGGGCACGACACGTCTTCAATGCGAATGTACGAATCCGCTTCGGGCAGCTCCAGGGCCTCGCAGATGCGGTGTATCATGTGCTTCGACGTCCCTAAAATGAGAAGCTGATCCGGCTGCAGCTCGTCCAGGGCTTCTTTTACGCTTTGAGCATGCTCTTTCTGCAGAAAGATCGCCCGGCGGACAGCTTTCATGCGGTTCGTTTCTTCCTTGGCCGAGCGGCCGGCGACGATGCGATTTTGATAAATCAGCAGGCCGTCGTCAATGATACAGGAAATATGATGGTCGTACGCCACGTCCAGGGCGTGATGACTTTTTCCCGTACCGCTGGCTCCGATAAATCCGATGACTTTCATAGCGTTCACCTATTTCTTCTTATATTGCAGCAAAGGCTCTACGCGCTCCGTATCAAAGGAGAATATGCCGACCTGCTCCGGATAGCGCCCCGTCGTGCCGTGGAAATCCGAGCCGCCGCCGACATACCAGCCCTTTTCCTCGGCGACGGCTAAAAATTCTTCATAGCGCCCCCGATTCTTTGGATGATATACCTCGATACCGTCGAAGGAATGCGTCAGTACGTGCGGCAGCGCCGCGTGAAGCAGCCCCGGATGCGCCAGCACGGCCAACCCGCCGGCCTGGTGGATCAGCTCGATACATTCATCAATCGACTTGCGGCGATAGGGCACGTAGGCCGGGCCGCCGCGGTATAATATCGCATCAAAGACGGCCGTCACGTCGGGAAAGTACCCCTTAGCCACGAGCATACGCGCGATGTGGGGCCGGCCGATAGTGCCGCCGCGAGCTAATACGCCTTCGATTTGCTCCCTGTCGAGGACATAGCCTAAGGACTCACAGCGCTCGACGATTTCCATGGCCCGCATCTGACGGCGCAGCTTAAACTGCGCGCAGTACTCCTGCAGGGCAGCGTTTTCCGTATCGAGGTAATAGCCCAGAACGTGGACGTCCTCGCCGTCGTAATCGGAGCTCATTTCCATCGCCGGAATGATGCGGACGCCGGGGTTCAGCCGGCAGCCCGTCGTATAGGCATCAATCGTGTCGTGGTCGGAAATAGCCATGACGTCCAGCCCGGCCTGGACAGCCAAATTCGTCAGCTCCTCGGGAGTATACACGCCGTCGGAGCAGGTCGTATGCATGTGCAAATCGACTTTCACTTGGCTCCTCCTTTCAACAATTCCAAAATGGACTTGACGCCGACGCCGGTCGCGCCGAAAAAGCCCGTTTCGTCCTTTTTCTCGCAAAAGGCCGTACCGGCAATATCCAGGTGAATCCATGGAATGTCGGGATGGACAAACTGCTTGATGAACAAGCCCGCCGTAATCGCCCCGCCGTCGCGGCCGCCCGTATTCTTGAGGTCCGCCACGTCGCTTTTGAGGAGGTCTTCATATTCCCGGTCAGCCGGAAGCTGCCACACCTTTTCGTGAACCGCCGCGGCCACGTCGAAGAAGCGGTTCATCCATTCCTGATGGTTGCCGATCATGCCGGAACGCACCGTTCCCAAGGCAGTTACGCAGGCGCCGGTCAAGGTAGCCAGGTCGATGAGCTTTGTCGCCCCCAGCTCCTGGGCATAGGACACGGCGTCGGCTAGGATCAGGCGGCCTTCGGCATCGGTATTTTTGATTTCCACCGTTTTGCCGCCGTACATCGTCAAGACATCGTCGACGTGGTACGCCATGCCCGACGGGATATTTTCTACCAGCGGAATCACAGCGACGACATTGACGGGATATTTCAGCAACATGAGAGCCCGTATGACGCCGACAGCCGCAGCCGCGCCGGCCATGTCGTCCTTCATGAATTCCTGATTAGCCTGGCTCTTGATGGATAAGCCGCCGCTGTCGTAGGTCACGCCCTTGCCGACGATGCCCAGCATGTCCTTGCTGTCCGGGTCGCCCTTATAGGTTATCGTCATGAGCTGCGGCGGGTTCATGCTGCCCTTGCCGACAGCGACGATACCGCCCATCTTCCGCTTTTCCAGCGCCCATTTATTGAGCATCTCGACGGTAATATTGTCGCCCTTGACGACGGCCGATACGATTTCCGAAAACCGCCGCGGCGTCAGCTCGTTCGGCGGCATGTTGACCAAATTGCGGGCCATGTACACGCCTTCGTATATGGCGGAATACATGTAGCACATCGTATTGAAGGCCTTGATTTCCAAGCTCGACGTAACCAGGTTGATGCTGCGGACAGTCCGCCCCTTCGCGTCGCTTTTATAATGCAGGAATTCGTAGTTCCGATATAATAAGCCGTCAATTAAGGCGCCGATATCCATTTCCAGCGTGTCGACCATGACGGCCAGCTCCGACACGCCTTCGGCCATCGCCGCGGCCATGAGGCGCTTCGCCGTCAGAAAATCTTCATACGTAGCATACCGTATGGGTTTCTTATGCAATCCAATCAAAAAATAGGTCTTACTCCGGCCTTCCGTCAGGCAGTGAAACACGCGCAGGGACGTATAATGCATGACGTCTTCATGCGCTTCCACATAGGCCCGAATCAGTTCCCCGTCTTCCTTAGGAATGCGGGATAAAGCCAGCATCCGCGTATCGACGCCGATCGCCACGACGTCCATACTGCCGTTACTGTTGCAAGTAATCATGATATATCTCTCCTCAATCCATCATATAGCCGTCCGTATGATTGTATTATAAACATTATATATACAGATTCATTATACCGTCCTGCCGCCTGTAAAATCAAGAATAGAGCATTTTCTGCAAAAAAAATACCTATGCAGTGATGTTCTGCATAGGTAGTATGTGGTGGACCGTCAGGGGATCGAACCCTGGACACCCTGATTAAGAGTCAGGTGCTCTGCCAGCTGAGCTAACGGTCCATGTCATTTCTTTCTCCAAAGGACGTTTTATATGTTACACCATCTGATAAGAAAATGCAAGCCTTTTTTCAAAATTTATCAAAAAATTTTTCTCACATCCAAATGCCTCTCTGCTTTTGACCAAAAAAATCTCCGGCTGCGCGCCGGAGACTTTTTTCAAGGCTATGTCAGATTATTTGCCGCAGTATGCGATAACTTCGACTTCTACGAGAGCGCCCTTCGGGAGTTCAGCGACTTCTACGCAGGAACGAGCCGGCAACGTTTTGTTGAAATATTTAGCGTATACTTCGTTAACAGCGCCGAAGAAGCTGATGTTAGCCAAGTATACCGTCGTTTTAACGACATCGTCATAGGAAAGGCCAGCGGCTTCCAAGATAGCGCCGACGTTTTTCATGCTCTGTTCAGCCTGAGCCGTAACGCCGCCTGCTACGATTTTGCCCGTTTCCGGAACGAGGGGAACCTGACCGGATGCGAAGAGGAAATCACCAGCTTTGATAGCCTGGGAGTACGGGCCTACTGCGCCCGGAGCGTTTGTCGTGCTAATAACTTCTACTGCCATGATGATACAACATCTCCTTTTGATTTATTACTGTGAGTATTCTATATTATATCTTACTTTGTCCGTTTTGACTAGACAGTAAAATAAATATATCTGTCATAATTTAAATCCAATTAAAGCAAGTATCATACAGAAGGAAGCACGCAGACGCATGCTTCCTTTTAGTATGAATTAGTGTTTTGCTTTTAAGGTGCCGTCTTCATTATATTCGTTCTTACGATATCCAGCCAGGAAATATCCGGCCGTAACGATGATCATGAAGGTCCAGCCGGCGATGAGGGACATACGCGTATCGGGGTTGACCCACATGCCGATGGTAACGAGAACGAGGAAGATAAGGCAGAAATAGTTAGCGTACGGGAAGAGCGGCGATTTGAACGGGTGTTCAGCCATCGCTTTTTCACCCCAGCGTTTGCGGAAGTTCTTCTGCGAGTAAGCCAGTACGAACCAGGCAACCATGCCGGGGAATACGCTGGCGCTGTAGATGTACAGGAACAGCTTGGAATCCGGAATGAGGTAGTTCAAAACAACGCCGAAGAGCAGGCAAGCCAAGGTGACCATGATGCCGTGCTGCGGTACGCCGTGAGAGGACAATTTGCCGAAGAATTTCGGAGCCTGGCCGTTTTCAGCCAAGGTGTACAACATACGGCCGGAGCTGTAAATACCGCTGTTGCAGCCGGACAATGCAGCCGTCAGTACGACGAAGTTGATGATGCCGGCGGCGGAGGTAACGCCTACTTTAGCGAAGGTCGTTACGAAGGGGCTGCCGAGCATGCCCAGTTCATCCCAAGGATACAAGGTGATGACGACGAAGATAGCGCCGATGTAGAAGATAAGAATACGCCAAACGATGTTTTTCGTAGCTTTGCGCAGCGTTTCTTTCGGGTTCTGCGCTTCCCCGGCCGTTATCCCGACGAGTTCGACGCCCTGGAAGGCTGCCGCGACGACGCACATTGCGCTGATCATGCCGCCGAAGCCGTTGGGGAAGAAGCCGCCGTGAGACCAGAGGTTGGAGAAACCGAGGGGTACGCCGTTGTTGCCGAAGCCGAACAGGATAATCATCGCGCCGACGACGAGCATGACGACGATAGTCGTAACTTTGATAATAGCAAACCAGAATTCGAATTCACCGTAGTATTTAACGGCAGCCATGTTGGCCAAGGTTACGATGAGCATGCCGCCTAAGGCCGATATCCACTGGGGAACGTCGGGGAACCAGAAGTGAACGTAAATGCCTACGGCCGTTACTTCCGAAAGACCTACCGTAACCCACAGGAACCAGTAGCACCACGCCGTCAAGTAACCGGCAAAGGGACAGATATACTTATGACCATACGTAGCGAAGGAACCCGTTACCGGTTCCAGATAGAGCATTTCGCCCATGATACGCATGATGAAGAACATAACCAAACCTGCCAATGCATAGCAGAGCAATACGGACGGACCGGCAGTCTGAATCGTGCTGGCCGAGCCCATGAACAGGCCGACGCCAATCGTACCGCCCAGGGCGATCATTTCCACGTGGCGGGGTTTTAACCCACGCTCTAATTTGCTGTTGTCTTCCATGATAAAGTCCTCCTTTTAGGGCTTATTTCAACGTAACGTGATAGTGGTTGTCTTTCAGCGTTTCAAACAATGTTTCTACATGTTTTTCGTTAGCCGTTTCCAGTTCGCACGAAACTGCCGTGTAGCCCATGCCGATGTTGTGCTGGCTGCGTTCATGCGTGATGGAGAGGATGTTTGCGTTGGAATTGGAAATGATGGAAATCAATTTAACCAATTCGCCCGGCTGGTCGGGAATGACCGTTTCGAAGAAGACTTTGCGCCACGAACGGAGCAGGCCGCTGTTGATGACGCGGGACATTCTGTTGACGTCGATGTTGCCGCCGCTGACCAGAGCCGCTACCTTCTTGTTGCGGATGCCGGAAACCTTGCCGTTCATGAGAGCTGCAACCGGTACGGCGCCGGCGCCTTCTGCAACGGTCTTAACGCGTTCGATGAGCCAGAGGATTGCTGCGGCAATTTCCGTTTCGTCGACTGTTACGATGTCGTCGACATATTTCTGGCAGATTTCATAGGTCAAGTCGCCCGGCGTTTTTACCGTAATGCCGTCAGCTAAGCTTGCTTTGCCGTCGACAGTCAAAATCTGACCTTTTTCAATAGATTCTTTCATGGAAGGCATGTTAGCCGTCTGTACGCCGATAATCTTGATTTTCGGGTTGATGTTTTTAGCTGCGACAGCCAGGCCGGAAATCAATCCGCCGCCGCCGATAGGAGCTACAATGACGTCGATATCGGGAATTTCGTCGAGAATTTCCAGGGAAATCGTGCCCTGTCCAGCAATAACCTGAGGATCGTTGAAGGGATGTACGAAGGTGTAGCCGTATTTTTCCGTCAATTCTACGGCTTTCGCAGCAGCTTCGTCGAAGAAATCGCCGTGGAGAACGACGTTTGCGCCGTAACCGCGCGTAGCAGCTACTTTCATCAACGGAGCATGTTTAGGCATGCAGATCGTCGACTGGCAGCCGTATACGCTGGCAGCTAATGCAACGCCCTGTGCATGGTTGCCTGCCGATGCGGCGATAACGCCTTTTTCACGTTCTTCCGGCGTCAAGGAAGCCACTTTGTTATACGCGCCTCTCAGCTTGAAAGAACCGGTGCGCTGTAAGTTTTCCAATTTCAGCCATACGTCGCAGCCAGCAACTTCGCTGACAGAGGTCGCATAGGACAAGCTAGTCTTCTGGGCAACGCCTTTCAACCGTTCCTGCGCTTCCTTGACCATCGCAAGGGTAACTCGTTCTTCACTCATAATTATTCCTCCTAAATATATAAAGACATGAGATATGCATAAGGCTCATTACATCTATCCGAAATGAGCAATTCGCTTTTTACATCTTCACTATACCTTTTTTTCTGTCCACTGTCAACAGATTTGTTCCATTTTTAACATTCTCAAAATATGCTCGTTATTGCTTTATTATCTTACGTTTCAAGGCCTATATTCGTTATTTTAAGGTATATACTGTTTAAAATTTAAAAGTTTTTACACTTTCTCTCAGTTTTGTGTCTCTTTCAAAAATACACATAAATGTGCCTACGGGATATATGTCATATTCGTACACATACTTATTCTCCCATGTATTTTCATTATATTCCATTATTTTCATCAACATAGCGCCTCTATTTTGCCGTTTTTAGAAAATTATTATCATATTAATGGGGCATATATTGCTGAATGACTCTTCAATACAGCCGCATGGCAGAGATAAAATATTCAAAAAATCTTCATATACATTACGTTCTGGAAATATCTTCTTATGAAACGGCGAGCCGATAAAACCAAATTCTTAAGGGCGCCATCCCATTACGTTGAAAAATAAGGGCTGTACGGCAAAACAGCTGCCGCAGGCTATTGTATTTTTTCAAAATAAGTGTATAATTATTTCATGTTCTAAAAAAGGGGTGTATGAACTATGTTGATAAACAAAAAGTGGATTACTGCGGCGCTGCTGGTCACGACAACGGCAGCAGCCCTTACCGGCTGCGGAGGCAGCGAAACGGCAACGCATTCCGACAAGCCGCTGATCGTCGGCACGGAGCCTTCCTTTCCGCCTTTCGAAATGACGGAAAACGACACCTACGTCGGATTTGATATCGACTTGGCCAACGCCATCGGCGAAAAACTCGGCCGCAAAGTGGAAATCAAGACCATGGGCTTCGACGCCCTGATTCCGGCCCTGAAGAGCGGCCAAATCGACCTCATCGCTTCGGCCATGTCCGCAACGGAAGAGCGCAAAAAGCAGGTCGACTTTACAGATCCCTATTATATCGGCGGCTCCGTCATCGTCGTCCGTAAGGACAACACCGACATCCGCGGCTGGGACGACATTGCCGGTAAAACCGTCGCCGTCCAGGCAGGCTCCAAGCCGGCGGACTTCGCTGAAAAGCAGGGAGCCCTGCTGAAGCAGTTCGACGCCAACTACCAATGCCTGCAGGAATTGCAGGTAGGCGCCAGCGAAGCGGCGGCCCTCGATAAAGCCGTAGCCTTGTACTATATTTCCAAAGGCGGCCTCTCCGATCTCAAAGTCGTCGGCGAACCGAAGAAATTAGCCGGCTCCGCCATGGCAATCAACAAAGGCAATGAAAAAGAACTGAAAGAAATCAACGCCGCGCTGCAAGCGATGAAAAAAGACGGCACCTATACGAAGCTGTATCAAAAATGGTTCGGCGTAGAACCGACACCCGAAGAATTGCAGTAATCCGACATGCAGAAGCCCCTGCGTCAAGAGTTTTCCTCCTCGGCGCAGGGGCTTTCAGCTTTCAAAAACGGCATATCCGGCCTTGCTATTTTCTTCTCTGGCGACTATGTGAAGCTTTTTCTGTAAATAACTGCCAGGTATAGGTCTTCTATGATACAATCTAAATCATAGGAGGCTTACTATCATGGCAAGAGAAAAGAAACCGGTACATAAGGTCATTATGACCGAAGGAAAACGCAGCATTATTCAACAACTGTTTCAA
>NZ_NQXW01000037.1:0-13224 GCF_002287425.1 Megasphaera sp. ASD88
CATAGGAAGCAAGCTTCCCATGTCCTCCCGTTCGACTTGCATGTGTTAAGCACGCCGCCAGCGTTCGTCCTGAGCCAGGATCAAACTCTCCATGATATGTGAAGAGCTGATTGCTCGTTCTTACTTATTATTGGTATTACCTGTTTTGAAATCTTATTGCTAAGACCTCGCACTCTGGCGTATTGTTTCGTATCACATTGTTCAGTTTTCAAAGGCCATGCCGTCTCGCGACGACTTGTATATCTTACCAGACTCGCCCGGGCTTGTCAAGCACTTTTTTGAAGTTCTTTTCAAGCGAACCGGCTATCCGGCCTGCCGCGGCGCCCTGCCGCAACAGCTTATTTAGTATATCCCCTTTTCGTCCTGTTGTCAATACGTTTTTCAAAAAAAGTATGCCGCCTCAATGCATTTTCTCATAACGCAATGGGAGGCGGCATGTATACTCAGTTTAAAAGGCCGGCAATTATTGTATCTCACCGCGTTCGACGGCTTCTTTCAGCGTATGCCATGCTAAGACGGCGCATTTGACGCGGGCCGGCATATTAGAAATATTTTTAAGAGCTATGGCGTCTTCCAATTCCTCCAGCTGGTCTTCATCGGTAATATTCCGCTTAATCATTTCCAAGAATAAATCGACTAGGCGGAGAGCTTCCTTTACCGATTTCCCCTTGATGATATCTATCATAATATCTGCCGACGCCTGGCTGATAGCGCAGCCGTGGCCGGTGTAGGCCGCATCGACGATGACGCCGTCCCGGATATTGGCTTGCAGCGTAATGTCGTCGCCGCAGCTCGGGTTATGGCCTCGTTCTTCCATCGTATAGATCTTCAGCAAGCGCTTGTTTTCCTGGTGCTGGTTATGTTCTAAAATAATATCAGAATATAACTCGTTCATTGCTTCCATATCGTCCGCCTCCTCAGTCCTTGTAGCCCATCTGCCTGCGCACTAAGGGCAGCGTTTCCAGGAAATAGTCTACTTCTTCTATCGTATTATAGATGTAGAAGCTGATGCGGTTCGACGCTTCCGCGCCGATATGAGCGCCGAAAGGCTGGGCGCAGTGATGGCCGGAACGGATAGCGATGCCGTAGCTGTCAAGAATTGTCGCCGCATCGTGGGGATGGACGCCGTCTATCATGAAGGCGATGACGCCGGTCTTTTCTTCCAGGTCCGTACTGCCGATAATGCGGATGTGCGGAATCTTCTTCATCCCCTCCAAAGCCCGGACGACTAAGGCATGTTCGTGTTCTTCAATAGCCTCCCAGCCCAAGCGTTCGAGATACTCAATGGCCGCATGGAGGGCCACGGCGCCTTCGACGTTTTCCGTGCCGGCTTCAAATTTAAAAGGCAATACGTTGAAGGTCGTCGTTTGTTCCTGTACATATTCGATCATGTCCCCGCCCAGCAGGAAAGGTTCCATGTCATTAAGAAGTTCTTTTTTGCCGTAGACGACGCCCGTACCGGCAGAGCCGAGCATCTTGTGTCCGGAAAAAACCATGAAATCACAGTCCAGCGCCTGTACGTCGACTTTCATATGCGGCACCGCCTGCGCGCCGTCATACACGACGACGGCTCCAACAGCGTGGGCTCGTTCAATGATTTTTTCAGCCGGCACCTTCATGCCCAACACATTGCTGACGCCGGCGAAGGCTACGATTTTAGCAGATGTATCAATCTTAGCCAAATCGTCTTCCGTAAAATGACCTGTTTCGTCGAGATACATATATACCAGCTCCGCGCCGGTCGCACGGCAGACCCGCTGCCATGTCACGAGGTTGGCATGGTGCTCTGAAATAGGGATGATAATTTTATCTCCCTTTTGCAAGTGCGTTTCGCCGTAACTCCGAGCGATGAGATTCATCCCTTCCGTCGCATTGCGTACGAAAATGACTTCTTCGCCGCTGCGGGCGTTGATGAACCGGCGCACGGCTTCCCGCGCCTGATCATAGGCTTCAGACGCTTCGACGCTGAGGATATGAGCGCCGCGATGGGGGTTGCCGTTATGGTTTTCTAAAAAATCGACGACGGCCTGAATGACCTGCCGCGGTTTCTGCGTCGTCGCCGCGTTGTCGAGATACACGAGCTGATGGCCGTTGTGCCGTTTCGTTAAAATGGGAAAATCATTGCGTACATTCAGCATAGCTATCACCTTTCTATCCTTGGGAATTCATCCGTTCTCGCACGGTTTGGAGCACCCGCTCCGCCAGCGCGCCGTCGCCTAAGGCGTCGACAACAGGACGGATATGGGACTCGACGATAATCGCCTGGGCGCCTTGATAGTCGAAGCCGCGGCTCATGAGATAAAACAGCGTGTCCTCGTCAATCTGCCCGGCGCTGGAAGCATGATTGCCGACGACGTCGTCCTCCTTGCACAGCAGTAGGGGCACGGAAATCGAATGGACTTTAGGACTCAGGAGAATGCACGTATCGGCTTCAGACCCGACGGCCTTTTTGCTTCCCCGCAGGAAATCGATAGTGCCGCGAAAAGCTTTTTTCGCTTCGTCCTGCAAAGCCCCCGCTATGGCGACGTCGGCTTTCGTCTTTTTGCCCTGCATGGGAATCCAGTAGGAAAAATCGACGATTTGCTTATCTTTGCCTAAATACAAGCTTTTGCTGTCAAAGGAGCTTTCATCGTACAGGAGATCCGTTTTGTAATATACGACGGCTTCCTTTGCCCCCAGCTCGGCGCTGACGTATTCGACGGAACTGCCTTCGGCAGTTTCGGCATACCGGTGCTCGATGTGGCGGACATTGCCTTCGTGAAGCTGTACCTTCACGATTTTGACATGAGCGCCTGCCTCTGCACGGATGTAATGCAGGAAGTTTACCTCGCCGCCAGCGGCGCCGCCTTCAAATACTAAATATACTGTTACGTCGCTGCCAGCTCCGGCCGTAATGCGAAGCTGCCGGTTCAACGTCGGATGGTCGTCGTTTACTTCATATACTAAGCGGGCCGTCCCCTTGGCTCCCGCTTCGGCTTCAATGGCGCATCCCTTATCGGCATGGCGCAGGGCCCGTTCCAGCGCTTCGGCATTGGCCCCTTGAAACTCTCCCAGGTCGGGCATGCCGTTTCCCTGATAAAAATATAGGGAAATGTCCCCTTCACGCTGATGCTGCGGCGTATATCTGCCCGATGGCCGTTCCGGCAGAGGTTCAAGCTCCAAGTTATTGACTTTTATTGTCCGAAATGTGGGCCGGGGAAGCTCATTATATAGTTGCATCACAGGTTTTGTCTTTACGTTCATGTATATCTCCCCTCCTTAGGTCAATGACCCTTTTAATTCGAGGTTAATCAGATTATTCATCTCTACGGCGTATTCCAGCGGAAGAGCTTTGGAAACAGGTTCTACGAAGCCCTTGACCAGCATCGCCCTAGCTTCATCTTCGCTGAGGCCGCGGCTCATGAGATAGAAAACGGCTTCGTCGGAAATGCGGCCGATAGATGCTTCATGGCCGAGATCGACGTTGTCGTTCTTGACGACAATGGCCGGAATCGTATCGGACTGCGACTGTTCATCCAGCATCAGCGATTCGCAGCTGACGTTGGCCTTCGCCCCCTCGGCGCGGGGATTGATGACGACGCTGCCGCGGTAAATGCAGACGCCGCCGTCCTTGCTGATGGACTTGGAATTGATATTGCTCGTCGTCTTCGGCGCGTTGTGGACTACCTTCGATCCCGTATCGAGATATTGCCCTTTGCCGGCAAAGGTAACACCTGTAAATTCACAGTGCGCTCCTTCTCCCTGCAGGATGCTCATGGGGTACAGGCAGGATGTATGGGAACCAAAAGACCCTGTCACCCAGTTGATCGTGCCGTTTCGGCCGACAATCGCCCGTTTTGTATTTAAGTTGTACATATTCTTCGACCAGTTTTCTATGGTCGAGTAGGTCAGCGACGCGTCGTCGCCGACAAACAATTCGACGCAGCCGGCGTGGAGATTGGCTACGTTGTATTTCGGCGCGGAACAGCCTTCAATGAAATGCACCTTCGCGCCGTTTTCCACAATAATCAGCGTATGCTCAAACTGGCCGGCTCCAGGCGCGTTCAAGCGAAAATAGCTCTGTAGCGGAATGGATACGTCTACGCCGGCCGGCACGTATACATAGGAGCCGCCGGACCAGACGGCGCCGTGGAGCGCAGCAAATTTATGGTCCGTCGGCGGCACGAGCTTCATGAAATGAGCCTGAATGATATCCCCGTATTCCCGCAGTGCCGTTTCAAAGTCCGTGTAGATGACGCCCTGCTGCACCAGCTCTTCCTGAATACTGTGGTATACGACTTCCGAATCGTACTGGGCTCCTACGCCGGCCAGGGACGTCTTTTCGGCCTCGGGAATCCCCAGTCGGTCGAAGGTGTCCTTGATGTCGTCGGGCACGTCATCCCAGCTGGCTTTCATCTGCGTATTGGGCCGGACATAGGTAACGATGTCGTCCATATGGAGTTCGCTGATATCGGGACCCCAAACAGGATATTCCAGATGGTGAAAAATATCCAGCGATTTCAAACGGAAATCGAGCATCCATTTCGGTTCCTTTTTTTCTGCCGAAATAGTCCGGACGATGTCTTCCGTCAAGCCGGCCTCGGTTTTATAGGAATAGGTAAAGTCCTTTTTAAAGTTATATATATTGCTGAAATCAGAAAACGCTTCGATCGTCCTGCGTTCGTCTTCCCGTTTCTGTTCCGCCGCATTGGCCATAGTAGTCATGACATGGTACCTGCCTTTCTCTTTATCTAAAGCTGTCGTATCCTTTTTCCTCGATGACCTGGATCAATTCCGGGCCGCCGGACTTGACGATTTTTCCGTCGATGAGGACATGAACCACGTCCGGCTGAAGGCCCTGCAAAATTTCGCTGTGATGCGTAATGACCATGAGAGCGTTCCCCTCGTCATGGTATTTCGCCACCGTCTGCGACACGACGCGGACGGCGTCGACATCGAGACCCGAGTCGATTTCATCCAGCATGGCCAGCTTCGGTTCCAGCATGCACATTTGAAGGATTTCCGTCTTCTTTCGTTCGCCGCCGGAAAATCCGTCGTTGACGTAGCGGGAAGCATAGGAGCTGTCCATTTTCAGTTCTTCCATCTGCGCTTTCAGCTTTTTACGGAAAGGCATGATGCGCTGCGTTTCGCCGCTTATCGTGCTCTTAGCGCTGCGGGTAAAGTTCTCCACAGAAATCCCCTGCACGGCAATGGGCGACTGGAAAGCCATGAAAATTCCCGCCTTAGCCCGTTCGTCTACGGGCATGCGCGTAATATCCTTTCCTTCGAAGAAAATGCTGCCGCCTGTAACGGTATACTTCGGATGCCCCATGACAGCGTTGAACAACGTCGATTTCCCTGCACCGTTCGTTCCCATAATGACGTGAACTTCGCCGGCACGGACGGTTAAATCCAATCCCTTTAAGATTTCCTTTCCTTCAACTTCTACTTTCAGCCCTTCTATGTTTAATAATTCTGCCATAATGCTTCACTCCTGCGCGTCTATAAATAATATACAATTACTCCAAATTAAAAGTACACCTTTACGATGCACTTTTGCTTACATCCATAGCATACTCCTGTTTTATCATAAAGTCAACAAAATTAGTAGACTTTTTTATATTTTATTTTCTACATCCACTTTCAAGATATGCTCCGTTCTTTCCGAATATAAAAACGCGCAGGAGAAATCGGCGTTCTTCCTGCGCGTCGCATACGGATATCCTATTATATGTCGTCTTTTTGTTTTTCTTTCATTCGCCTGCGAAGGTCGCTCTTCATCCACCACTGCATGACAAAGACAAAAGCCAGCAGCAAGAGCAGTCCGACCAATTCCGTCGTCGGCCCCTCTTTCGCAATCGCATACAGGAGATAGAGAAATACGACGAGCACCAAGCCTCGTTTCAGCTTATTCACAGGCGCCGCATCCTTCGCAGTCATCCCGGTCGTCGCCAAATAAGAGAACCTTTTGGCCGCGCATGGCTAATACGGCCTGGATGTACATGGCGCATTCAATGCGCTTCTTTTGAATCTTGCAGCTCAGGGCATACGGCGTTTTGATATCTCCACCGTATTTGATATTGTTGGCATGGCAGCCGCCGCTGCAGAAGAATTTCGCCCAGCAGTCGCAGCAAATCGGCTTGTTGAGAACGTGCATATCGCGGAACAAGGGCGGCAGCTTTGTATCCGTAACGCCGTCATATACATTGCCGATGACGTACTCGTCCTGGCCTACGAACTGGTGGCAGGGATATATGTCGCCGTTCGGTACGACGCACATGTACTCATGGCCGGCGCCGCAGCCTCGGAGGCGCTTGGCAATACAGGGCCCGCGGTACAAGTCCATGATGAAGTGGTAGTAGATAAAAGGGCGGCCTTCATCCATGCGCTGCAAATATAAATCTGTCAGGCGGTCGTATTCTTCATAAATGCGGGGCAAATCGTCTTCCGTAATGGCATAGGACAAATCGTCGCCTACGACAGGTTCCATAGACAGGCCTTCAAAGCCTAAATCGGCCATGTGTTCCACGTCTTTGGCAAAGTCCAGGTTGTATTTCGTATAAGTGCCGCGGACGTAGTATTCTTCACCGTCGCGGTGCTCCGCCGCGTAGACGAGATTTTTAGCGCACGAATCATAGGAGCCGCGGCCGCCGGCGTCGGGGCGCATGCGGTTGTGCACTTCCGGACGGCCGTCGAGGCTCAGGATCAGGCTGATATGATTTTCCGTCAGGTACTTGACCTTGGCCGGGTCCAGCAGCATGCCGTTCGTCGTCAGGGACAGCTTAAAGACTTTGTCGTGGATTTTTTCCTGCTCGCGGATGTATTCGATCGTCTGCTTGACGACGTCGAAATTCATGAGCGGTTCTCCGCCGAAAAAGTCGATTTCACAGTGCTGCCGCTTCCCTTCGGTACTGCGGATAAGCAGGTCGACGGCCCGTTTCGCGACGTCGAAGCTCATGAGCTCCCGCTTATGCGTGTCGTAGTCGCCCTGCGACGCGAAGCAATATTTACAGCGCAGGTTGCAGTCGTGGGCAATATTCAAGCACAGGGATTTTACAATAGGCTCTTCTTCGGCGACGACCTGGAAGTCTTCGGCCATAGGCGCAAAGAGCAACTCCTTTTCGATGAGCTCGTCCAGTTCGCCCAGCGTCTCCGCTATGTCTTCCCTGGCATACGCGCCGGCGAAAGCCTCGTATACGGCGTCCTTATTCGTTCCGTCGTATACGTCGAGAATGTCGTATGTCATCTTATCTATTACATTGATAATGCCGCTGTTGACGTCCAGTAGCATGTACGTGCCGTTTTGACAATACTTGTGAATCATCGGTTTTATCGTAGTCATTATTCCTCCATACAACAAGAATACCCTTTACCTGACGGTAAAGGGCGTCCTCATAAACAATGTTGATTATTTCGTGCAGACCTGATTGCCTACGGTGCAGGACGTTTTGCAAGCGGACTGACAAGAAGTCTGACATTCGCTGCAGCCAGCATGCTGCGTCGTTTTCTGAATCGATTCCGTATTAATCGTAATGATATGTTTTGCCATTATCTTTCACCTCACTGTCAAGACTGTTTTTATTGTATCACATCACTCGTAATTCGACAATATATTAAAGGAGCTTAACGCCTTTAAAGACGAAGTTTTTGCCCATAGAAACGACGATGGACCGTTCCTCAAAGACGTTGTGCGTATCGAAGAAGATATCAAAGCCGCCGTTATAAGTTACATATACAGAATTGATGCGCTGCAGGTAGCTGCATATTTCTTCTGCCGATACTTCGGGCTCTCCTTCAGCCCGCCATTTCTTATTTTTAAAATTAGCGATGAGGGGCGCGTGGGCCATAACGCGGGAGCGGTGCGCCAAAATCCATTCCCAGACAAATTCGCCATAGCGGCGAGCTTCTTCGTCCCGGCCTTCTTCCAGCCCTTCCAGCATGAATAAGACCGGCTTGCCTTCACACATGATTTCATCCATATAGCTGCCCTTTACGTATTTTAAATCCATATTGAATGAACCCTCCCCCATTATTAAAATGGCTGTAGCCTAAGCATGTTCTATCTTACCGAGTTTTAGCTTTTTTGTCAATTGACGAGGCAGGACACAGATCGGCCAGGAAGCAGTCGTCGCAGGCCGGCTTGCGGGCTTTGCATACGCGGCGGCCGTGCCAGATGAGCCAGTGATGGGCCCGGCTCCACCATTCTTCGGGAATGGCTTTCTGCAAGCCCTTTTCGACTTCCAGAGGCGTCTTCCCTTCAGCCAGCCGCAGGCGGTTGGACACGCGGAACACATGCGTGTCGACGGCGATGGCCGGCGTGTCGAATAAGATGCTGACCAGCACGTTCGCCGTCTTGCGCCCTACGCCGGGCAGCTTGACCAGTTCGTCGAAGGTCTGGGGCACTTCGCCGCCGTACTGTTCGCACAGGATAGCGCAGTTGGCCAAGATATTCTTAGCTTTGCTGTGATACAGGCCGCAGGTGCGTATTTTTTCTTCCAGCCCTTCCAGACCCAGGGTCAGCATCTTTTCCGGAGTGTTATATTCCGGAAACATGCCGGCCGTGACGATGTTTACCCGTTCGTCCGTGCACTGGGCCGATAAGATGACGGCTATCATGAGCTCAAAAGGCGTCGTATAATGCAAAGCCGGCTTCATGATGCCGTACTGATCCTGAAACAGCTGCAGCATTTCCTGCTTTACTTTCTTCGTAATTGCCATTTATGTTTCCTCCCTCGTCTCGATTCCTTCGTTTAAGCTTCCCATGGCATATCCGCCCAAATCGACGGTCACGTAAGTAAATCCGCAGCCGCGCAGGGCCTGGACGATTTCTTCTCCATGCTGCAGCACGGCTGGGATTTCATCTCGTCCCACTTCGATGCGGGCGACGTCTCCGTGATGGCGCACGCGCAATGCTCCCTTCACAAAGGGCGCAATATATGCCTCGGCCTGGTCGACCTGGCGCAGACGCCGGGGCGATAAGGGCACGCCGTAGGGAATCCGGCTGGCCAGGCAGGCCGCGCTCTGCTTGTTCCATGTCGGCAGGCCGAGCATTTTTGAAAGCGCCCGTATCTCTCCCTTCGTCAGCCCCGCTTCCACCATGGGACTGCGCACGACGGCGGACAATTCTTTCAGCGCCTTCATGCCGGGACGGTAATCGCCTAAATCGTCGACGTTGCTGCCGTCGGCGACCCACCGGTACTGGCGCTCCTTCGCCAAGGCCGCTAACGCAGTAAACCGTATTTTCTTGCAGATATAGCAGCGGTCCGGCTGATTTTTGACAAATTCCTCATTTTCAAATTCCTGCGACGGCATGACGACATGGGCGACTCCCATCTGCGCCGCCATCTGGCAGGCCGCGCGTTCCTCTCCTTCAGGCAAAGTCGGCGACACAGCCGTTACGGCCAAAACCTTATCGCCTAATACGTCCCAGGCGACATAGGTCAAAAAGGTGCTGTCTACGCCGCCGGAAAACCCGACGACGACACTGCCCATATCGGCGACGACAGAGCGCAGCCTTTCATATTTCGTTAAAAGTTCTTTGTTGGCCATGATATCGCTCCTTACTTCATATATTGCCTTTCAAAATTCACTGCAGCAGCCAGCATATCCTTCGGCAAATAGGAACAAGCCTTCTGCCACAGCCAATCGGGCACGCCGTAAAACGCCTCGGCAATGGAGCCGGCAATAGCCGCCTGCGTATCCGTATCGCCTCCTAGGGACACGGCATTGCCAATAGCGTCCTGCAGACTATCGCTTTCCAAAAACGCTTCAATCGCTTCCGGCACGCTGTCCGCTGTCCGGCAGGTAAAGGCATATCCAGGCCGTATTTCATCGAGAGATGCCGTCAAGGGATAAAAATACTTCCTCATATAAGCGCGGATATCGTCTTTACTGCTCCCGGTGCGGGCTAAATATATGGCGGACGCCACGGCAACGGCTCCCTGAATGGCTTCGGGATGGTCGTGAGTGACGAGGGCCGTAATTTCCGCCAGGGCCTGCGCCTCGTCCAACGAACGGCCGACCCAGGCGGCAGGCGCTACGCGCATGGCCGCGCCGTTGCCATAACTTCCGTACGGCGCGCTGTCGTCCGACGAAAACCAGCAGGCAAACTGCCGGCCAAATCCGGCGTTTGGGTATCGGCGGCACCAGTATTTCAGCTGCCGCCGCAGCGGCCCGATATACCCGCAGCGCGATTCCTTTCCTTCAGCTAAGGCCGCCGCGACGGCCACAGTCGTCACCGTATCGTCCGTAAACCGCGAGCCCTCGGCAAACCAGACGAAATCCTTTGTCTTAACCGGACTTGCGCAAAATTCATAAGGCGAACCGACAATATCGCCCAAAATCGTCCCTTTCATTCGTCCACCTTCTTATTTCAAATACAAGAAACGCATATATGATGTATTATATCATAGTACGCAAGAGTCCGCCTATGCAAAAAAACACTGCACATCCCGTTTGCCGGAATATGCAGTGTCCTATTCATGCTGCTTAAAAGAAATGCAGCGATTCTTCTTTCAAAACCTTTTCCCGCAATGCCGAAACCTTAGCGCTGCGCTGTACCCACATTTCTTCCGGGTTGACGAGGCGCTGGTATTCAGGCCACAGGCTGTCCATCTGTTCGTCCGCATAGGCGATGATATCCGACAAGGACGGCAGGTCATAGACCAGCTTTCCTTTCAGGAAAATCGGCTGGAGCATCGTCTTGACTTCAAAGGAATTGGCCGGAATCAGCCGCGACCGCCACGGCGCTTTGTCGCTGGTCAAATGCAGGTCCTGCGTCGGATCGATCGTTTCTCCTTCCAACGCAATGATGTCCGCTTTCATCTTTCCCGTCTTTTTATCGTAAATGCGCAGGACATTTTTGATCCCTGGATTCGAAATTTTTTCGGCGTTGTCGCTCATCTTGATTTTCGGCACGAAGACATCGCCGTCGTATTGGCCGACGAGCTTGAATACGCCGCCCAGGGACGGGCTGCCCTTCGCCGTAATCAGATTGGTGCCGACGCCCCACGAATTGATAGCGCAGCCCTGAATCTTCAATTCGGAAATAAGCGTTTCATCCAGGTCGTTCGACGCGGCGATCACGGCGTCGCCGAAACCGGCTTCCTCAAACATCCGGCGGGCTTCCTTCGACAAGTAGGCCAAGTCGCCGCTGTCCAAGCGGATGCCGTAAGACTTAGGCAGCGTGCCTGCTTCCTTCATTTCCTGGAAAACCGTAATGGCGTCGGGCACGCCCTGCTTGAGAGTATTGTACGTATCGACCAGCAGGATGAGGTTGTTCGGATACTGCCGGGCGTAGGCGCGGAACGCTTCCAGTTCCGTCGGAAAGCTCATAACCCAGCTGTGAGCCATCGTCCCCAGAATAGGGATGTGGAACAATGCGCCGGCCAGCACGTTGCTCGTGCCGTTGAAGCCGCCGATCATTGCCGAACGGGCGCCGTACACGCCGGCCGATTCTCCCTGTGCCCGGCGCAGGCCGAATTCCATCAGCGCGTCTTTGCCGGCGACGGTACGGACGCGGCGGGCCTTCGTAGCGATGAGGCTTTCATGGTTCATGATCATGGACATGCACGTTTCTAAGAGCAGGCATTCGTCTTTTTTGGCATGAACGCGCAGGAGTACTTCCTGCGGAAAAGCCACGGTGCCTTCCGGCATGGCGTAGATGTCACCGGTAAAAGACCAAGTCCGCAGATATTCGAGAAATTCATCGCAGAAAATCCCCGTCTGTTTCAAGTAGTCTATGTCGTCATCGCTGAAATGGATGCGGGAAACATAGTCGATCAAGTGTTCCAATCCGGCGACGACAGTATAGCCGCCGTTGAACGGATTGCTCCGGTAATACCGGTCAAACACGCAGTACTGCTCGTGTTTGCCTTCTAAAAACAGCCCCTGCATCATCGTCAGCTGATACAGGTCCGTCAGCAATGCATTAGTATACAATACACTCGCCTCCAAATTAATTCTACGTATATTATACATCATATGAATGAATAGGAGCAATGAAATTTTGCCATTCCGTTGCCCGGCCAGTTCTGCCGGCGCTGCGGCGGCCCCTGTATTCGCCGCAGGTTTCATGGTATAATAAATTCGTTCTGCATATTTTTATACGAAAGGAGCATCAGCACGTGAAATATCGACTTATGCTTTTACTCACAGCCCTCGTCTGGGGCTGCGCCTTCGTAGCCCAGCGCACGGGCATGGAAACGATCGGCCCCTTCGCCTTCAACGGGCTCCGGTTCTGGCTGGGCGCGCTGTCCCTTTTTCCCGTACTGTATATGAACCGCCGCAAGGACAAGGAAACCTACGCGGCTCCGCCTAAGGGGCTGACCCTCGTGACGGCCAGCGCGATTCTGGGATTTTTCCTGTTTTCCGGCTCTTCCCTTCAGCAGGTTGGACTCATTTATACTACGGCCGGCAAAGCGGGATTTATCACGTCCCTGTATATCGTAGCCGTCCCCCTGATCGGCCTCTTGATGAAAAATACACTGCGCCTGGCCCATATCCTCGGCTGCCTCATTGCCGTATCGGGACTGTATCTGCTGGCTTTTCACGGCGGCGGCGATGCCGTCAACTTCGGCGACCTGCTGAATCTCATCGGCGTCGTCTTCTGGTCCCTGCACATTTTATTCATCGACCGGTTCGTACCGTATTTTTCCGGCATCAAGCTGGCTGTCGGCCAATTTATCGCCTGCGGCTGCTACAACTTTATCGCTATGCCCTTTTACGGAGAAACGCTGACCCTCGCCATGGTCGTCGCCTCGGCGGTACCCATCCTCTACTGCGGCATTTTATCCAGCGGCGTCGGCTATACCCTGCAAATCGTCGCCCAGCGCAAGGTCCCGCCGACGGAGGCATCGCTCCTCTGCAGTTTCGAAATGATTTTCGGCGCGTTGGCCGGCGTGCTTCTGCTCGGCGAATGGATGAGCATGCGCGAGTTCATGGGCTGCGTCCTCATGACCATCGGCATCTTCTCCGCGCAAATCCCCAGCCGGGCGATTCTGCAGTTCAGAAAAAATCTATCCTATTAATAAAAAGCTGTCATGATGCAGAACCTCTCTGAACTGACCCCCAAAAGTTAGACCAAAAATCTAACGATGGGAGGTCAGTTTTTTTATGGCGGCGAATTTACAATACAAGTGCAACACCTATAAAAAATGACACATAGGTTTCTGATATAATAATGCTACCAAACAAAATCTATATCTCGGAGGAAACCTATGTGCCACTATCATCATCTTACTCTAT
>NZ_NQXW01000038.1:0-10010 GCF_002287425.1 Megasphaera sp. ASD88
TTGTATATCTTACCAGACTCGTCCGAGCTTGTCAAGCACTTTTTTTGAAGTTCTTTTCAAGCGAACCGGCTATCCGGCCTGCCGCGGCGCCCTGCCGCAACAGCTTGTTTAGTATATCCTCTTTTCGCCCTGTTGTCAAGAGATTTTTTTCTACAAAAATGTGTGTTTCGGAAAAACACCTGGCAAACGCCGCATCAGGCCGTCTCATTTAAATAGAGGCAACAAAAAACGCTAAAGAAATCCATTGGATTTCTTTAGCGAGTCCGTACAAACACAAGCGATTAAACTCCGGCGCCCATCAAGCGGTCAAGCGTATTTTCTGCAAAGTCCCGAGCAAAAGCCCGCGCTTTCTGATCACTTTCTTCTTTATTATCTTCCCGTTCCGTCGGCGTGACATAGGTGCCGACGATTTTGCAGCCCGAAGGAAGGGCGTCGATGACGGTGCGCAAAATTTTCGCCGAGTCGTCGGAGAAGGGTCCGCTCTGCACTGTGACAAATACGGCGACGTTTTTATTATCCAATTGTTCCAAAGCCTGCGCAGCGCCGGCGTCTACGGCGTCGCCGTCAGCCCAGCAGCCCAAAAAAACGCAGTCGTAGGAGTTGATGTCGGCCGGCATTTCTTCAACGGGCAGGCACGGCGTACCTTCCGGCAGTCCGCTTACGACGTGTTCGGCAATTTTTTTCGTTCTTCCTGTATGAGACGAGTACAATACGATAGATTTCATGATGTGATCACTTCCCTCTTCTTTCTTAAGACGTTCCGCAAAATGATAATGAAATATCATCTTGCCTAAAGTATATTATTGAGGTGTGCTTTTGTCAATATATCTCATCACGTTTTACTCATACATTTTTTGCCAGTTCACAAAGAAAAAATTTCACAACAAGAATTCTTTGCCATCCTTTTCATTCATGACTTCTACCGCCACCATAGCCATCGCTTTAGCCCCTACTAAGGCCTGCATTTTCCCCAGCTCGCCGCCTGCTGCCGCGGCGAATTTCTCCGTATGAGCCGCCGCGTCGTAGCAAATGCAGATCTCCGGCTGACAAGCCCGCGTGACCTGGCTCACATTGCCTACGTCGCTGGAACCGTCGGCATAGTCGTCGTCCTTCACGTCGAAGGGTTCATGGAGGGCGTTAAAGGCTTCGGCAAAATATACGTTTATTTTGGCATCTTGTATCATATTTTTATACAACGGCTCATAATGAACCATCGCGACCTCGGCCCCGTGCGCCTGGGCAACGGCTTGAGCCAGCTCGCGAATCTGCGGCAGCATGACCGTTTCTAAATACTGCGCGTCGAGAGCCCGTATCGTAGCCCGCATTACCGCTTTATCAGGGACGATATTGGGCGCGATGCCGCCGTCCGTAATGATAGCGCCGATTAGATGGGTTTCCGTCCATGTCTGTTCCAGGTCTTTCAGCTGCCGATAAAAATCGACAAGGGCATCCAGCGCGTTGATTCCCTCGTATTCCCTGTCGGCAATATGGGCGGCCTTGCCCAAAAAGGTAAATTCCATCGGATGAGAGGCATACGACGTGCCGCCGATGCTGGTCGTATCGGCACAGGGATGAAGAATCACAGCAGCGTCCAATTCATCAAATACGCCCTGGTCGCTCATATATACCTTGCTGCCTGCCGTTTCTTCCGCCGGACAGCCGTATACATGGACAGTCGCGCCGGCGCCGCAGACAGCAGCAAAGGCCAGGGCCGCCCCGACGCTCATAGCTGCGATGAGATTGTGCCCGCATCCATGGCCAATCTCCGGAAGGGCGTCGTACTCCGCTAAAAATCCCATGTGAAACGGCCCGTCTCCCCACGAAGCATGAAAGGCCGTCGGAAATGCTTCGGGCACGATGTCTTCCACCGTAAAGCCGGCGGCGCCCAGTACCTTCCGCAAATAAGACGACGCCAAGTATTCGCTGCCGCCCAATTCGGGATGGGCGTGTATGTAATCGGCAATTTCATAAATTAAAGGCTGCAGTTCGTCGACCTTTCGGCAAGCTGCTTCCTTCATCTTCTGCTTATCCATGTCAATCTCCCTTTCTGCTTCAGAATGTCGGCGCAGTAATGGCCAGCTCCGCTCCGTCCGCCGTACTGCACAGCCGGGCAGTCGAGCCGAAGGGAAGCCAGGCGTTATGCCGGCCATGACCGGCAGGAAAGCCCCAAAGGGCCGGCTTTCCCCAGCGCTGGGCGTATTGGAATACGACTTCCTTTACGGTGAACTCATACTCGCTCTTCTGCGTCGGCTCACAGTGAGCAAAATCGCCGAAGACAAAGGCCGCCGCCCGCTCGGGCAATCCTGACTGCTCAAACTGGCACAGCATCCGGTCCAGGGCGTAGGCATCTTCGCCGATTTCTTCCAGCAGCACGACGGCAGCCGTGCCGTCCAGCCCATAGGGCGTCCCCGTCAGGACCGACAGGAGCATCATGTTGCCGCCGCACAAGGGGCCGGAAACGCAGCCCGGTACGATAGGCTCCAGCATAGTTCCTTCGGGAAGGGAAAGGGATCGCGCCGAAAAGGGCGACTGCAGCCCCTGGGCAAACTGCTCCCGCGTATAATCCGACGCCGTATGGCCCAAGGACATGGCCATGGCGCAGTGGACAGTCGCCATGCGGCAGCGCTGCTGAAACGCCGTGTGCAGGGCCGTAATGTCGCTGAACCCCATAAATAATTTAGGATGGGCCGCAATGAAATCATAATCCAGAAGCGGCAGCAGCCGGGCCGCCCCATATCCGCCGCGCAGGCAGAGCACGGCGGACACGCCGTCGTCGCCGAAGGCTTCGTGAATATCCTGCGCCCGCAGCTCATCCGTGCCGGCCAAGTAGCCCCAATGCGCGCCGACAGACCGTCCCAGTTTGACGTCATAGCCTAAGGATCGTATGAAATCGACGCCTTCCTGCAAATCGTCGTCCGCCAGGGCAGCCGACGGCGCTACGATGGCAATCGTAGCGCCTGGCCGCAGCGGTTTTGGAAAAGTATACATGCAGTTCATCCTTTCTGATCTTCTAAGTAGGCCCGTTTAAAATCGACGACGCCCAAGGGCGACCAATGATAGCCCTTGACATAGGGCTGTACGACGTAGGGCTGCGTCGTATAGTAAATCGGGATGATGACGCAGTCGTCGAACAAAATTTGTTCGGCTTCATGCATATACTGCCGGCGCAGCGCCGGGTCGTTGGTCTCCTTAGCCGCCTGTACCAGATTATTATATATAACATTATAATAGCGGGCATCGTTATCCCTATCTGCAAACACGTCTAAAAACGTCATCGGGTCGACGTAGTCGGCAATCCACGACGCCCGGGCAATTTGGTAATCGCCTTGGCTGCGCGTCGCCAGGAATACCTTTGATTCCTGATTCGCCAAAAAGACGTCGGCTCCCAGCACGTCCTTCCACATGGACTGCATCGCTTCTGCGATGGCCTTGTGCATTTCATTCGTATTGAATAAAATCGTCACCTCCGGCAGCGGATGGTCTTCGTCATATCCGGCAGCTTTCAGATATGCTCGGGCAGCCGCCTCGTCTTCGACAGCTAAATCGCCGCCTTCTTCACGAAAATCGCGGCCCGTCTTTTCATCGACAATTCCCGGCGGCACCCAGGCGTAGGCCGCTTCCTTCTGAGCCCGCACGACATGGCGCACCAGCTCTTCCCGCCGCACGGCCGCCGCAAAGGCCCGGCGGACGTTCACGTCGTCAAAGGGCGGCTTCTGCACGTTGAACACATAGTAATACGAACCAAGGTACGGCGCAATCTTATACAGTCCCAGCCTTCCAATCGTTCCTGTTCCGACGGCGGCGGCTCGACGGTCATATTAGCCTGCCCGCTTTCTACCAGCGTGAGGCGCGTCGCCTGAGAGTCGCTGATGGGAAATTCAAGACGGTCCAAAACGACGGCGCCGGCATCCCAATAGGCGTCGTTTTTCACCATATCGATTTGGCTGGAATGATTCCAAGCCGTAATCTTATAAGGCCCGCTGCACACCATCGTCTCTGCGTCAGCCGCCCACGTATCAGGCCGGGCTTCGACGACGTGCTTCGGCACGGGGTAATAGCAGTGGAAGGCCGTCAAATTGAGAAAGTAGGCCGTCGGGTTCGTCAGCCGCACCTGCAGGGTCTTATCATCCAAGGCAGTGACGCCCACTTCGTCAGCTCGGGCCTGCCGGTTAAAATACGCTTCGGCCTTATCAATGCAGAACAGCATGTAGGCGTTTTCCGAAGCGACGTCCGGATTCAGCACCCGCTTCCACGAGTATTCAATATCCTGGGCCGTAATCGGCGTGCCGTCGCTCCAGCAGATGCCGTCGCGCAGATAAAACGTATATACCTTGCCGTCCGGCGAAATCTGCCACGAAGCGGCCAGGGCCGGCTGCGGCACGTCATGGTCATCTAAGCGGGTCAGCCCCTCGAAAATCTGCAGCTCCACGTTGCTTTCCGGCAGGGCCGTCGTCATCGCCGGGTCCAGGCGCGACGGCTCGGCTTCCAGCACATAGCTTACCGTATCGGGACGGGGCGCAGCCCCGCATCCCCAGCAGGCCAACAACAGCAGCACCAGGCCGACAGCCGCCAATATCCGTTTCATCATAGGCCCTCCTCTGCCACGGCGTGGCAGGCGACGTACCGCTCCGGCCGCACCTTCCGCCACAGGGGCTCTTCCCGGCGGCACAGGTCTGACGCATAGGGACAGCGCGGATGAAATACGCAGCCTGACGGCACGTCGAAGGGCCCGGGAATTTCCCCTTCGACGACGACGCGCCGCTTGTATCCCGGATCGGGACGCGGCACGGCGGAAATCAGCAGCTTCGTATAAGGATGAAGGGGCCGGTGAAACACATCGCTGCCTGGTCCCAGCTCGACGAGGCGTCCTAAATACATGACGCCGATACGGCGGCTGACGTGATGCACCATAGCTAAATCATGGGAAATAAACAAATACGCCAATCCCAGCTCCTGCTGCAGCCGCTTCAGCATATTGACGATCTGCACCTGCACGGATACGTCGAGGGCCGAAATGGGCTCATCGCAGAACACGCATTCCGGCTTCAAGGCCAGGGCGCGGGCGATGCCGACGCGCTGCCGCTGGCCGCCGCTGAATTCATGGGGATAGCGCTGGGCCGCTTCGGCCCGCAAGTCGACCATCTCTAAGAGAGCCTCTACGGTCTTCCGCCGTTCCGACGCCGTAGGGCAAAGGCCGTAGTTCCGCAGGGGTTCACTGATAATATCGCCGACGGTCATACGGGGGTCCAAGGACGAATAGGGGTCCTGAAAAATCATCTGGACGCAGCGCCGGTACGCTTTGGCCGCATCGGCCTCTGCCGTATCCCGTCCCTTATATAATACCTGTCCGCCCGTCTTTTCATACAGTCCCAGTACGGTGCGGGCAAAGGTCGATTTGCCGCAGCCCGATTCGCCGACTAAGCCGACGGTCTCGCCCGGCCGTATAGCCAGCGATACGTCGCGCACAGCCGTCACTACCTTATTCGGCCGTCCCAGCCAGTCCCGGCCTGCGACGAATTGCTTCGTAATATGAACAGCCTCAATCAGATTCACAGGCCTTCCTCCTTTCCGGGCACAGAAGCCAGCATGCCGCGCGATGGCCGCCGCCCAGCTCGTACGGCGGCGGCAGGCTATGCGTACAGATGCGCATAGCCTGCGGGCAGCGGCGATAAAAGCGGCAGCCTGCCGGCATATGGAACAAATCGGGAGCCTGTCCGTCGATGCCCGTCAGCTCCTTGTCCGGCCGGGACGGGTCCGGCAGCGACGCCAGCAGCCCCTGCGTATACGGATGGGCAGGCCGATAAAAAATATCTTCTACAGGCCCCTCCTCGACGACGCAGCCGGCGTACATGACGTACACGCGCCGGCACATCTGGGCGATGACGCCGAGGTTATGGGAAATAAGGACGACGGCCATGCCCAGCTGCTTCTGCAGCTCCTGAATCAGCGCCAATACCTGCGCTTCCGTCGTCACGTCGAGAGCTGTCGTCGGCTCGTCGGCGAAGAGCAGCCGCGGCTCGCCGGCCAAGGCCATGGCGATGAGGCAGCGCTGGCGCATGCCGCCGGACAGCTCATGGGGATATTGGCCCAATCGCTTTTCCGGATTTGTAATTCCGACGGCCCGCAGCAGCGCCAGGGCCCGTTCATCCCGTTCCTTCCGGCTCTTGAATTTCGCCGGGTCCAGGCCTTCGCGAATCTGGCTGCCTATCGTTAGCACCGGATTCAGCGAGGTCATGGGGTCCTGGAATATCATAGCCATCTGCCGGCCCCGCAATGCGTTCATATCCCCCTCGCGCAAGGGCAGTATATCCCGGCCGTCCCAGTAAATATGGCCGTTCGTATACATCGCCGTTTCTTCCGGCAGCAGCTTCATCGCCGACTGGGCCGTAATGGATTTGCCGCAGCCCGATTCGCCGACAATGCCCACGGTCTCTCCGGGATATACACGCCATGACACCTCATGCAGCCCTTCGAGGATACCGCGGTACGTGCGAAACGACACGGACAGCCCATCGATGTCTAATAACGGCTTCATCGGCTTCCCTCCTTCTGGTTCTGCGGGTCCAAGGCATCGCGCAGGCCGTCGCCGAGAAACATGAACCCCAGCATGGTCAGGCTCAGGGCCGCCGCCGGAAAGAACAGCTGGAACGGGAAGGAACGCATGCTGTTGATGCCTTCCGAGGCCAGTACGCCCCAGCTGGCCATGGGCGCTGATACGCCCAGGCCGATAAAGCTCAGAAAAGCCTCCGTAAAAATAGCGTCAGGAATGGATAAGGTCAAGGTGACGATGATCGGGCCAACGCAGTTGGGAATCATGTGGCGGCGCAGAATCTGCCACATCGACGCGCCGCAGGACCGCGCGGCCAGCACGTAATCCTGCTGCTTTAAGCTCAGTATCTGGCCGCGGACGATGCGGGCCATGTTGAGCCAGTACGATATGCCCAGGGCCAGGTAAATATTGAGCAGGCCCGGACGAAATACTACCATGAGCAGGATGACGTACAGCAGCATAGGAATCGAATACAAGACGTCGACAATATGCATCATGATCCGTTCCGTCCGGCCGCCGACCAGGCCGGCGACGCCGCCGTACAAGACGCCGATGCATACGTTGATCAGGCTGGCAACCAGCCCGATGGACAAGGAAATGCGCGCGCCGTACAGGACGCGGACGAACAAATCCCGTCCCAGCGCATCGGTACCGAACCAGTGCTCCCGCGACGGCCAGGCATTGGCCATGGTGAAATTCTGCGCGTCATACGTATACGGCGACAGCCACGGCCCGACGACGGCCAATACAGTCATGACGGCGACGATCGCCATGCCCCAGAGGGCCAGCCGATTTTTTTTCATCTGCCGCCAGCCCCGCTCGCGCAGTTTCTGCGGCGGAACACAGGGCTCCAGGCGCGCTTCCGGCCCGATGGGCTCAAATTCACGAGCGTCCATGGTCATTCCCCCTTACGCGATTTCAAGGCAATCCGCGGGTCCAGCAGCGGATACACCAGATCTACCAATAAATTCATCAGCATGATAAGAAAGCTGTAAAAAATCGTAATCCCCAATATAACTGTATAATCGCGGTTATATATGCTGGTAACAAAATGCCGCCCCAGGCCGGGAATGGCGAACATGGACTCGACGATAAAGCTGCCTGTCAGCAAGGCCGCCGCCAAGGGCCCGATGTAGCTGACGACCGGCAGCAGGGCGTTGCGCAGGGCGTGGCGGCACAGGAGGGAGTATTTGTCTGCGCCGCGGGAACGGGCCGTGCGTATATAGTCCTGTCCCAGCGCGTCGAGCACGCTGGAACGGGTCAGGCGCATGACGAAGGCCGTCGGGTGAGCCGCCAGGGCCAACGCCGGTAAGATGACGTAGGACGGCCCCTTCCACATCGCCGCCGGCAGCACGGGCCAGGTAAAGGCAAACAGCTGCACCAGCAGCGCCGCGATGATAAAGCTGGGAACAGATACGCCAAAGGTCGCCCCAAGCATCAGAGCGTAATCGAGCCAGCGGTTCTTGTACCAGGCTGCAGCCAGACCGGCCGCCACGCCGACGCCAACGGCCAGGCACAGGCTGATGCACCCCAAGGCGGCCGATACGGGAAAGGTTTCGGCGATGATGTCGTTCACCGTGCGGCCAGGATATTTATAAGACGGGCCCAAATCCAACACGGCGGCCCGGCCGACGTAATCGGCATACTGTTTCCAGAGCGGGTCGTTCAGATGGTATCGGGCTTCGATGTTTTCCATGACAGCCGGCGGCAGCTTCTTTTCCTGCGTAAAGGGGCCTCCCGGTATGGCGTGCATCAGCCCGAAGGTAATCGTAATAATAGCCCACAGCACGACGGCAGCGCCGGCTATGCGCTTCAGGAGATATATAATCATGCAGCGTTCCTTCTTTTCAAATCTTGTCCTTCCGCAGGAAAAAGGCGGCGCCATGCCCGCCCGTCGCCATGCGGTGTCTTTATTATATAAGTCCGGCATGAATTCAGCAAGACCATAAGACGGGTCTATCATTTTCCAAAAAGTTGCAGTATAATGAACGTACTCAAATAGATTATTATAAGTATATAAAGAAATATATAGAATGTTCCATATAAAAGAGGCGAATCGATCATGAATTGGAAAGTCTGTTTAGCCATATTAACCTGCAACGTCGTGTTCATGTCTTCCAGCTACACGATGCTCATTCCTTTTCTGCCCATGTATTTGACGCGGGAGCTGGGCGTAGACGCGTCTTCGGTCAATATCTGGTCTGGCGTCGTCTTTTCGTCGACCTTTGCCGTCAGCGCGATCATGGCTCCGATTTGGGGACGCCTGGCCGATAAGAAGGGCAAGCGGCTCATGGCGATCCGTTCCAGCCTGCTGCTGGCGATCAGCTATTTTCTCGGCGGCATCGTCACCTCGCCGCTGCAGCTGACGTTCATGCGCATGTTCCAGGGCTTTGCCGCAGGCCTGTGGCCTATGGAGCTGGCTATTATGACGACGTACGCGCCGCCTAAAAAGCTGGGCATCTGCCTGGGCGTCATGCAGGGCGCCCTGACGGCCGGCGGGGTCATCGGCCCCCTGTTCGGCGGGCTGCTGGCGGAAATCTTCGGCATGCGCATGTCCTTTTTCCTCGCCGCAGGCGCTTTATTCCTAAACTTTCTCATCCTCGTATTCTTCATCAAGGAACCGCCTGACACGGATACGCCGACAGAAACGGCGAAGGCCGCCGCGCCGGCAGAAGAGGGAAGCCTGTGGCATCATCCCCTCATCCGCAACATGCTGATCTTCGCCGTCTTCGTGCAGATGGTCATCCTCATCATCCAGCCCGTCCTGACGACGTACGTAACGGAATTGGCCGGCCATCTGGACAACCTGATCTTCATTTCCGGCCTCGTCTTCTCCCTGGGCGGCTTTGCCAGCGCTGTTTCATCGCCCTTGTGGGGCCGGTTCGGCCAGCACCACGGCTTCCACACGTCGCTGACCTACGCCCTGTTCGCCACGAGCCTCGTATTCTTCCTGCAAGCCGTTCCGGACGACCTCTATTACTTCGCAGCGACGCAATTTGCCATCGGCCTGTTCTTCTCCGGCATTTATCCGTCCATCAACGCGATTTTAGCGGAAAACACGACGGCCCACATGAAAGGCCGCGTCTTCGGCCTCCTCTTTTCAGCTCAGCAGATCGGTTCTATGGCCGGGCCCCTTCTCGGCGGGGTCATTGCGACCTTCGTCGGCATCAAATTCGTCTTCGTCCTAGCCGGCGTCATCGTGCTCATCATGAGCATCTTCGCCCGCCGTCAGCAAAAAATCGCCATGCGGCAATATCACCCATAACGAAAAACATCCCGTAAGCCTGTCCGGCAGTTATAGCCGACGCGCCTGCGGGATGTTATTTTTTTGCTGGCGAATTTACAATACAAGTGCAACACCTATAAAAAATGACACATAGGTTTCTGATATAATAATGCTACCAAACAAAATCTATATCTCGGAGGAAACCTATGTGCCACTATCATCATCTTACTCTAT
>NZ_NQXW01000039.1:0-1622 GCF_002287425.1 Megasphaera sp. ASD88
TAAGTAAGAACGAGCAATCAGCTCTTCACATATCATGGAGAGTTTGATCCTGGCTCAGGACGAACGCTGGCGGCGTGCTTAACACATGCAAGTCGAACGGGAGGACATGGGAAGCTTGCTTCCTATGGACTCTAGTGGCAAACGGGTGAGTAACGCGTAAGCAACCTGCCCTCCGGATGGGGACAACAGCTGGAAACGGCTGCTAATACCGAATACGTTTTCATTGCCGCATGGCAGTGGGAAGAAAGGTGGCCTCTGAATATGCTACCGCCGGGGGAGGGGCTTGCGTCTGATTAGCTAGTTGGAGGGGTAACGGCCCACCAAGGCGACGATCAGTAGCCGGTCTGAGAGGATGAACGGCCACATTGGAACTGAGACACGGTCCAGACTCCTACGGGAGGCAGCAGTGGGGAATCTTCCGCAATGGGCGAAAGCCTGACGGAGCAACGCCGCGTGAGCGAAGACGGCCTTCGGGTTGTAAAGCTCTGTTATACGGGACGAACGGCTAGTGTGCCAATACCACATTAGAATGACGGTACCGTAAGAGAAAGCCACGGCTAACTACGTGCCAGCAGCCGCGGTAATACGTAGGTGGCAAGCGTTGTCCGGAATTATTGGGCGTAAAGGGCGCGCAGGCGGTTTCATAAGTCTGTCTTAAAAGTGCGGGGCTTAACCCCGTGAGGGGACGGAAACTGTGAGACTGGAGTGTCGGAGAGGAAAGCGGAATTCCTAGTGTAGCGGTGAAATGCGTAGATATTAGGAGGAACACCAGTGGCGAAAGCGGCTTTCTGGACGACAACTGACGCTGAGGCGCGAAAGCCAGGGGAGCGAACGGGATTAGATACCCCGGTAGTCCTGGCCGTAAACGATGGATACTAGGTGTAGGGGGTATCGACCCCTCCTGTGCCGGAGTTAACGCAATAAGTATCCCGCCTGGGGAGTACGGCCGCAAGGCTGAAACTCAAAGGAATTGACGGGGGCCCGCACAAGCGGTGGAGTATGTGGTTTAATTCGACGCAACGCGAAGAACCTTACCAAGCCTTGACATTGAGTGCTATCCTCAGAGATGAGGAGTTCTTCTTCGGAAGACGCGAAAACAGGTGGTGCACGGCTGTCGTCAGCTCGTGTCGTGAGATGTTGGGTTAAGTCCCGCAACGAGCGCAACCCCTATCTTCTGTTGCCAGCGCGTCATGGCGGGGACTCAGGAGAGACTGCCGCAGACAATGCGGAGGAAGGCGGGGATGACGTCAAGTCATCATGCCCCTTATGGCTTGGGCTACACACGTACTACAATGGCTCTTAATAGAGGGACGCGAAGGAGCGATCCGGAGCAAACCCCAAAAACAGAGTCCCAGTTCGGATTGCAGGCTGCAACCCGCCTGCATGAAGCAGGAATCGCTAGTAATCGCAGGTCAGCATACTGCGGTGAATACGTTCCCGGGCCTTGTACACACCGCCCGTCACACCACGAAAGTCATTCACACCCGAAGCCGGTGAGGTAACCTTACGGAGCCAGCCGTCGAAGGTGGGGGCGATGATTGGGGTGAAGTCGTAACAAGGTAGCCGTATCGGAAGGTGCGGCTGGATCACCTCCTTTCTAGGGAAGAAGTAACGGATTCTGC
>NZ_NQXW01000039.1:2767-4917 GCF_002287425.1 Megasphaera sp. ASD88
ATAAGTTGGTAGCAGTAGACCCGAAACCACAGTGATCTACCCATGTCCAGGTTGAAGCACAGGTAAAAATGTGTGGAGGACCGAACCAGTGAGCGTTGAAAAGCTTTTGGATGAGATGTGGGTAGGGGTGAAATGCCAATCGAACGTGGAGATAGCTGGTTCTCCCCGAAATAGCTTTAGGGCTAGCCTCATGGTAAGAGTACAGGCGGTAGAGCACTGAACGAGGTAGGGGCCTATCCGGCTACCGAACTTAATCAAACTACGAATGGCTGTACTTATACATGGGAGTCAGACTGCGAGTAATAAGGCCCGTAGTCAAGAGGGAAACAGCCCAGACCAACAGCTAAGGTCCCCAATGCCGTACTAAGTGGCGAAGGATGTGGAATTTCGAAAACAACCAGGATGTTGGCTTAGAAGCAGCCACCATTAAAAGAGTGCGTAATAGCTCACTGGTCGAGAGACTCTGCGCCGAAGATGACCGGGGCTAAAGTACGGAACCGAAGCTTTGGCAAGTATCTTGAGATACTTGGGTAGGGGAGCGTTCCTGCATGGGAGAAGCCTGACCGGAAGGACAGGTGGACAGGCAGGAAGAGAGAATGCCGGTATGAGTAGCGAAAAGAAAGGTGAGAATCCTTTCCACCGAAAGCCTAAGGGTTCCTGGGCAACGATCGTCGACCCAGGGTAAGTCGGGACCTAATCCGAGGCGGAGACGCGTAGGAGATGGACAACAGGTTGAAAATCCTGTACCGCAGGAGTCTGTTTGAGCGAAGGAGTGACACAGAAAGGAATGCGCGCGTGCGATTGGAAGAGCACGTCCAAGCTGGTAGGTTGTGTGGCAGGCAAATCCGCCATACTAAAAGCCGAGAAGTGATGGGGAGCCATTGGAGACAATGGCGAAGGGGCAGGAACTAGGCTGTCGAGAAAAGCTTCTAGTGAGGACTCAGGCGCCCGTACCGAAACCGACACAGGTAGGCAGGAAGAGAATTCTAAGGTGCGCGGGAAAACCCTCGTTAAGGAACTCGGCAAAATGTATCCGTAACTTCGGGAAAAGGATAGCCTAAAGTATGTGAGCTGCAGAAACGCAGGGAGCAGGAATAGGCGGCAGAAGAGAGGCCCAAGCGACTGTTTACCACAAACACAGGCGTCTGCTAAAGCGAAAGCTGACGTATAGATGCTGACACCTGCCCGGTGCTGGAAGGTTAAGAGGACGTGTTAGCCGTAAGGCGAAGCAGAGAATTGAAGCCCCAGTAAACGGCGGCCGTAACTATAACGGTCCTAAGGTAGCGAAATTCCTTGTCGGGTAAGTTCCGACCCGCACGAAAGGTGTAACGATTTGGGCACTGTCTCAACGAGGGACCCGGTGAAATTGAAGTACCTGTGAAGATGCAGGTTACCCGCGACTGGACAGAAAGACCCCATGGAGCTTTACTGTAACCTGAGATTGGATTCCGGTAAGAGATGTACAGGATAGTTGGGAGGCTGAGAAGCGGGTACGCCAGTATCCGCAGAGCCGCTGGTGGGATACCAACCTTGTTTTATTGGGATTCTAACGAGAGACGTAACGAGTCTTTGGACAGTCTCAGGCGGGCAGTTTGACTGGGGCGGTCGCCTCCGAAAGAGCAACGGAGGCGCCCAAAGGTTCCCTCAGCGCGGACGGAAACCGCGCGAAGAGTGTAAAGGCAGAAGGGAGCTTGACTGCGAGACGGACAGGTCGAGCAGGGACGAAAGTCGGGCTTAGTGATCCGGTGGTAGAGAGTGGAATTGCCATCGCTCAACGGATAAAAGCTACCCTGGGGATAACAGGCTTATCTCTCCCAAGAGTCCATATCGACGGGGAGGTTTGGCACCTCGATGTCGGCTCATCACATCCTGGGGCTGAAGTAGGTCCCAAGGGTTGGGCTGTTCGCCCATTAAAGTGGTACGCGAGCTGGGTTCAGAACGTCGTGAGACAGTTCGGTCCCTATCCATCGCGGGCGGAAGAAACTTGAAAGGGGCTGCTCCTAGTACGAGAGGACCGGAGTGGACGGACCAATGGTGTACCAGTCATGGCGCCAGCCGTGCAGCTGGGTAGCTACGTCCGGGACGGATAAACGCTGAAAGCATCTAAGCGTGAAACCAGCCTAAAGATGAGGTTTCTCATTGTGAAAGCA